>JAYUFH010000134.1:0-2213 GCA_043738765.1 Pseudomonadota bacterium
GAAAGAACAAAGCGCCACCGCCTCCGCTGGGTTGCCCGTTAACCGAATGCATGGCTGTTTTGGGAGGCGCTTGGACACCCTATGTGATCTGGTATTTAAGCGGAGGCCCACGACGCTTCGGCGAATTGCGATCCGACATCCCGCGTATATCCGCGCGGGTTCTCAGCGCCCGGCTGCGAAAGCTTGTAGCGAATGGCGTGATCACGCGCAGTGTCCTGGCAACATCTCCACCCTCTGTCGAGTATGAGCTGACTGAGCTGGGGCGGAAGTTAATCCCCGCCATCAATGCCATCGCCGAGGCCGGCTCAAAGCTCAAAAAAAAGCGGTAACCGAACAGGATGCCGCAACCCATAGACCGGAATAAAATGGAAATTGCCATTCTAGGGGCAGGTGTAGGTGGCGTCACCACGGCCCTTGCATTGACTCAGCGGGGTTATAAGGTCTCCCTCTTTGAAAGAACTGTCGAGCCCGCGCATATCGGCGCGGGAATCGTCGTTTGGCCCAATGCCAGCTTCGTGCTTAATGAGTTGGGGGTGCTGCCGGAAATAGCCGCACTTTCAGGTCGCCCGGAAAAAATGCGCAGGGTGAGTGCAGAGGGTGAGGATCTTGGGTTTTTGGATATCGCGGCGTTGGACAGGCGCATGGGCTTTCCCAGTTATTCCATACTTCGCCGCGACCTGCAATCGGTGTTGCTGGGCGAGCTGAGTCGCCGGGGTGTCGAGGTGCACTACAACCATACGGTGTCATCGGTTGAAACGGATGATCGTGGTTATGCCCAGGTAAATTTCCACAACGGTGTGCAATTGCGGCCGGATATCGTCATCGGTGCCGATGGGCGCATGAACTCCATTACCCGCCAGTTCGTCAACGGCAACAACACGCCGATTTATCAAGGGTTCATCAACTGGATAGGCGTGTGTGAAAGCGATCGCGCTATCGTCGATGAAATCTCTGTGCGAGATACCTGGGGTAGGGGTGAACGCTTTGGCGTGGTGCCGGTTACCCGGTACAAAGTCTACTGGGCGGGAGGCATAGCGCAGGAATTCATCAACACAACGAAGCCTGCGTCAAATAAAGCTGCGTTATTGTCCATCTTCCAAAGCTGGCCAGACCCCATCACGGACATTATCGAAAGAACCCCTGAGATCTTAATCAACAAAATTTTTGTCCACGATCACGACCCGATCGACATTTGGCATCGGGGTAATGTGGTGCTACTGGGGGATGCCGCCCATGCGCCGCTGCCGACCTCCGGACAGGGTGCGTGCCAGGCCATGGAAGATGCGTGGCATCTTGCGCGTTGTTTGCAGGATCACCCGGGCTCCCACGAAGCGGCGTTTCTATCGTTCACGGCGTTGAGACTTCAAAAAACCTCTGCGATCACCCATGCCGCCAGAAGTTTTGCCGCTTCACTCTTCAATCGCGACGCTGCAGCCTGTCGCCTGCGCAATGCACGCAGCAAATCGACGGATTATTCAGCGGCGATGGAGGGTATGGCCAGGGGTTGGAGCCAGGGTTTGCCCATGGGCACATAGGGCGTCGGCGCGCAGCGAGTCGACCCGGGCCGCCTTGCGGTAGTGATACGCAAGCACCTGCTCTATTTCATTATTGTTGACCCGGACGTGGAGTTGGATGCCGACGGACAAGATTGCTGGTGCTCTGTGGCATACTCGCGGTTTTCGCCGGTATTGCACGCATGTTGGACAATCTCTACACCCGCACCCACCGCTGCCTGATGGCGACCCAGGTGGAACAGAAGCTCACCCTGACCCGCGGGCTGCGCGCCGACTGGCAGCGCGGTCATCTGTCGGTCGAGCATGATGGGTGCCCGCCCGAGGCCATCGCCACACCCGGGCGTCCAGGCAAGCCGTTGCTGGTCTCGCCCTTGCAAATGGCACGGCGCAGTGTCCGCAGCCCGGAGGGGCGCGCTGCGCTCATTCATGTCATCGCCCATATCGAATTCAACGCCATCAATCTCGCGCTCGATGCGGTGTACCGCTTCCGGGAGATGCCAGCTGAGTATTACGCCGATTGGTTGCAGGTGGCGGAGGAGGAGGCATTCCACTTCAGTTTGTTACGCACTCATCTTATCAGCCTCGGGCACGACTACGGCGCCTTCGAGGCGCACGACGGCCTGTGGCAAATGGCTTTACAGACCGCGCACGATCCCCTGGTGCGCATGGCCCTGGTGCCGCGGGTACTGGAGGCGCGCG
>JAYUFH010000135.1:0-5846 GCA_043738765.1 Pseudomonadota bacterium
ATGGCGGCGATAATGGCCGCGCACACTAGGTGACGAAACATGAGAGTATTCCTCCGTATTCAAAGTCGAACGCGCCGGCAACAGAACCCGGCTACTCAAACAGGTGAGTCGAATGTCGAACTTCAGGCGGAGGCGGGAGGCGCGCGCGGGCTATAGAGGAATGGACGGATACGCGATATGACCACCACCGGCGGTGAAGGCGGCAGGTCATCGTGTTGGACCACCACCGGCACAAGGTTGGTATCGGACGCCGGGGTCTTGGCGAGGTGGTCGGCAAAAAGGTGCAGCTGGCACGACAGGTTGTCGGTGGCGTGCAACGCGTGCTGGAGTTCGTGGATGGCCGCTGCCGTTTCCGCAAACAGCAACATCGCCGCGACCAAAAGTGCTTGGCCGAGCAGGCGGTGTCTGGGTGAGACGGCAGTGGGCATGTCAGGGCGTCGGCGATTGCGCGCGGATTGGGGAGGGTAGGTCGGCATACTAAAGCGTTGCTTTGTCCGACGCAACCCGGAATGGAATACACCCCGCCGCCGGTATGGGCCATTGACGGGCAGTTGCCTTCGCGTACCGATAACGACAGTCGGTTGGCACGGGTATTCACGTCCTCAGTTATTAGCGTGGCAGTCCACGCCGACGGTGTCGGGATGGACTATGCTCACTAGCAGCCCCCCGGTGCCCGCTGTGCACAAGAAACTCCAGTCAGGATATGGACTAAATGTTTTTTAACCGAAAAAAAACCGACAGAAAAAACCGTTCTGACCGGCGCCCTAAGACGCGCCAGTCCGGCACCACCACCCGCGCCATCGAGCAATTTATAGTCGAGGAGGTCGAGCTTGCGGGCGACGCCCGCCCAGCCACTCTCGGCGGCACACGGACACACAAAGCCCCGCCGGCCTGGCTCGCGGGCGCAAAGGTCGCTGTCGGCTGGACCAGTCTGTGGGTGTTATTGATACTCGCGCCGCTTTTTTCCCGCAATCTCTGGCCGCCGGACGAGACCCATGGGTTGGCGGTGGCCTGGCAGATGTGGGCGCGCGGCGACTTCATCGTGCCGATGTTCAGCGGCGAGTTCGTCTCCCAGCCTTCACCATTGCTGATCTGGTTGATACACCTGGGTTGGTGGGCCTTCGGCGTGAACGATGTGTGGCCGCGCCTGGTGCCGGCGCTGTTCTCCCTGACCAGCATGTTCCTGTGCGGTTCCCTGGCGCGTTATCTCTGGCCGGGGCGCGTGACGGTCGCACGCTATGTGCCGGGCATCCTCCTCGGCGGATTTTTCTGGGCGGGCTATAGCACCTTGGCGGTGAGTGGTATGCCTCTGGTATTTTTTACCCTGTTGGCCGCCTACGCCCTGGCGTGGACCTGGCGGCAACGGGATTTGCGGGTGTGGTTGTTACTCGGCCTCGCCCTGGGGCTCGGCGCCCTCGCGCAGGGGGGCATGATTTATCTATATATACTGCCACTGGCACTGCTCGCCCCGCTCTGGGCAAACGAGGGTCCGCGGCTCAACTGGGGTTATTGGTACGCGGACATCTTCAAGGCCAGCCTCATGGGGTTGATGATTTTTCTCGCCTGGGCGATTCCCTTGGGTGTACGTAGTGGTGCGCGCCACGCCCTGGATGCCTTTTTCGTGCCGTTCGCCGCGCAGTCTCTCGACCTCTTCCCACAGGGTTCGCCGTGGTGGTGGTATCTGGCATGGTTGCCACTGCTGGGCCTGCCGTGGTTTGTCTGGCCCCTTACCGGGTTGCGCCTGTGGCATATGCGGCGCGCGCGCATGAATGCCGGTATTGTCTTCTGCATGGCCTGGTCGGTGCCGGTGATCCTTATCCTGTCGTTGTTCAGTCTGCGCCAGCCGCAGTTCTTGCTGCCGCTGTTGCCGGCGTTTGTGTTGGTGGTGGCGTTTCTATTGTTGGACGATGAACTCGCCGAGCATCGGCACGACACCCTCGCGTCGACCATGATCTTTCCCCTGATCCTGGTGGGCGGGGTGCTGGCGGTTTTCCCCGGCCTGCCGCGTGTGGCGTTTCTGCCGGATATATTGTGGAGCCTGTCGCCATTTGTGGGCATCGCCGTGGTGCTGGTGGGTATCATGCTGGCGTGGTTGCCCCTGCCGGAAGTCAAAACGCGCGTGGCCAATATGGCGACCAGCGTGGTGGTCATCTCCAGCCTCGCGCTGCTGGCGATCGGCTGGCAATATAATTCACTCTACGATGCGAGTGGCGTGGCCACGTTGCTGGCGAAGGTGCAGGGCGAGCAACGACCCCTGGCGGTTGCCGGAAACTATAGCGGTGACTTCGATTTCGCCGCGCGCCTCGAACAGCCGATGCAACCGCTGGACGCCGACGCTACGGCGGCCTGGCTGGCGCAACACCCGCAGGGTCTGATCGTCACGTTTACCCGGGGCTGGCAGCCGCCGCCGGAATCGGGCTTCAAGCTCGCCTATGAAGTTCCTTATCGCAACCAGGCGGTGCGTCTGTGGGAGGCTCCGCCGGCAGAGGTCGTTCCGCTAAAAATACCCGCGGCCATCACTCTGCCCGGTGCGCGCTAGTTCCGTAGGGTGGGCATCGGAGCCACGTCTGGTGGGCGATGCCCACCCTACATCACCCGATATTAACGATGTTGCTATGTTTGACGCTTTCCCCCCCCTGAAATACGCGAGGGAGGGGGCTTGTTGTAAGGTTCCCTAGGCCTTAGCGTCCCTGGCCATCTCTCCATTTCCTATTTTCCCCTCTTTCCCTTAAGCTTGCGCAGTTGCTTTGGAAATGTGTATGGAAATTGCACCGTTACGCCTGAAGAAAAACGAAGAACGTCGCCTGCGTGCCGGCCATGTTTGGGTGTTCAGCAACGAGATCGACATCGTCGCCACCCCCCTCACCGGTTTCGAACCGGGACAGCCGGTGCGCATCGAGGACGCCGCGGGCAAGGCCATTGGCACCGGCTACATCAATCCTCATACCCTGATCAGCGCCCGCCTGGTGAGCCGCGATCCGGCCCTGGTGCTCGACCAATCCCTGTTGGTGCACCGCCTCAACGTGGCCTTGTCCTTGCGTACCCGTTTGTTCGATTCCCCTTATTACCGGCTGGTGTTTGGCGACAGCGACGGACTGTCCGGCCTGGTGGTGGATCGCTACGGCGACGTGGCGGTGATACAGATCACCACCGCCGGCATGGAGCGATTGAAGACGGAGATCGTCGCCGCCGTGGAGAAGGTCCTGCGCCCCAGTGCCATCCTGTTGCGCAATGACAGCGCCAGCCGTGCGGTGGAGGGCCTGCCGAGTTATGTCGAGACCGCCCACGGCACAGTGCCGGAGATGGTGGAGCTGGAAGAGAACGGCGTGCGTTTCCACGTGCCGGTGATCGCCGGCCAGAAGACCGGTTGGTTTTACGACCAGCGAATGAACCGTGGGCGCCTTTGCCGGTATGTGCGGGGCAAGCGGGTGCTCGATTTGTTCAGCTACCTCGGTGCCTGGGGCTTGCAGGCCGTGTCTGCCGGCGCCGAGCACGTGACGTGTATCGATACCTCCGCCAAGGCGGTGGACTGGACACGCGCCAATGCCGCCCTCAACGGCCTCACCGACAAGGTGCTAGTACAGGAGGCCGATGCCTTCGAGGCGCTGAAAGATCTGCGTGCGCAACGCGAGCGCTTCGACGTCATTGTGCTCGATCCACCGGCCTTCATTAAACGCCGCAAGGACATCAAGGAAGGCACGCGCGCTTACCAGCGCCTCAACCAGATGGCCATGCAGGTGCTGGCGAAGGACGGTCTTTTGGTCTCCGCCTCCTGCTCTTATCACCTGAAACGCGACGACCTGCAGGAGATACTGCTGCACACCAGCCGTCACGTGGACCGCTATCTGCAGGTGGTGGAGCAGGGGCATCAGGGGCCGGATCACCCGCAACACCCGGCGATACCCGAGACGTCATATCTCAAGGCGATTTTTGCCCGGGTATTGCCCAACTGAATGACGAAAACCAAGTGCCGTAGCTGTAGGGTGAGGCGGAGTTTTCACGAACACACTTAACTGAGGAGAACAGCAAACAGTGCACAGCAGCATCAACAGGGGTCCCTTTCCCTGCGCCCCCTTCGGGGAGGCACAACCCGCAGGTCGAGGGAGAAAAGCAGTACGCACTATTTGGCGGTCGGATCGGTAACGTGTGTTCGTGCCGCCGAACGGGTGCAACGGGTTTTGTTGCACTCCGGGCTGGAAGCATCGCCCACCACACGGGGTGTCGATAGGCTTCCGCTGGTGGGCAATGCCCACCCTACTCGTGCGATTCATTTCCTTGGATACTCTGAGTAAAATAGGTTTACTTGGCGGCTCGGAATCGCACTCGTGCAATTAAAAATTCAGAAATGTAGGGTGGATTATACCCGGAGGGCACGCGTACCCAGCGGGCACACGAGCGCAGCGAATCCACCAAATTAGTTTAAAAAATACCATCAAGGCTGACCGACACCATGCTCATCGCTCCGAATATCGACCCCGTCGCCCTTCACCTCGGCCCCGTGCAGATACACTGGTATGGCCTGATGTACGTCTTCGGTTTTGTCGCGTTGTGGTGGCTCGCCACGCGGCGCGCCAAACAGCCGGGATCCGGTTGGACGCCGGAACAGGTATCGGACATCGTGTTCTATGGCGCCCTCGGCGTGATACTCGGCGGGCGCATTGGTTACGTGGTGTTTTACAATCTGAGTCTCTACCTCGCCAATCCCTGGTCGGTTTTCCGTGTGTGGGACGGTGGCATGTCGTTTCACGGTGGGCTCATCGGCGTGATGCTGGCCATGTGGCTATGGGGGCGGTCGCAGCAAAAATCATTTCTGCAGGTGGCCGATTTTCTCGCCCCCTGGGTACCCATCGGCCTCGGCGCCGGACGCATTGGCAACTTCCTCAACCAGGAGTTGTGGGGACGGGTCACCGACGTGCCCTGGGGCATGGTGTTTCGCAATGCCGGCCCGCTGCCGCGCCATCCATCGCAGTTGTATCAGGCGGCCCTCGAAGGCCTGGCGCTGTTGATCATACTCTGGTTGTTTTCCCGCAAGCCGCGCCCGGTCGGTGCGGTGACGGGTTTGTTCGGCCTGTGCTACGGACTGTTCCGGTTTATAGTGGAATTTGTGCGCGAGCCGGATGCACAGCTGGGTTTCGTGCTGGGTCCCTTTACCCAGGGACAGTTGTTGAGTCTGCCGATGATCGTTGGTGGGGCGGCCATCATCTGGTGGGCCTACAAACGACCGGCACGTTGAAGCGCAGGCGTTATTTTATCCATAACGTTTTGGCGTTGACGAACTCGCGTATGCCGTGCACCGACAGCTCGCGCCCATAGCCCGACGCCTTGGTGCCGCCGAAGGGCAGGCGTGGATCGCTTTTCACCAGCCCGTTGACGAAGGCCGCACCGCACTGCAGGCGGCGGGCATAGGCCTCGCCTTTTTCTTCAGAGCGCGTCCAGACGCTGCCGCCCAGGCCATAACGGTTGTCGTTGGCGATGCGCAGCGCGTCCTCATCATCTTGCGCGCGGATGACGCAGGCCACCGGCCCGAACAGCTCCTGTTCGTAGGCCGGCATGCCGGGGCGCACCTGATCGAGCAGGGACGGCGGGTAGAAAAATCCGGCACCCGGCAACGGCGCGCAACCGAACAGCGGCCGCGCGCCGTGCTGGATTGATTCTGTCACCTGCCGGTGCAGTTCCGTGCGCAGATCGGCGCGTGCCATGGGCCCCATTTGCGTGCCCTCGTCCGCCGGATCCCCCACCACCAGGGTCGCGGCCTTGTGGCTGAAGACCTCGATGAATTCGTCGGCGATGGCGTTGACGACGATAAAGCGCTTGGCCGCGATGCAACTCTGACCGGCATTCAGGAA
>JAYUFH010000136.1:0-5845 GCA_043738765.1 Pseudomonadota bacterium
CATCGAGCGCGCCATTAATCGCGGTGGCGTTGCCTATGATGGTCACCAACTGCCTGCCATTGTTTTTAATGTTGGCGCCGGGAAAGACAAGGACCGTAAGCATCCCGTTGGTAACGCCCACCGTGGTGGTCAGCGTATCCTCCTCCGTGCGACCATCGACCGTGACGGCATTGTGATTGGCGACGGAGAACACCAGCGGGGTGTCCTCCGGCGTGCTCGTCGCCGCGGGCAAAGTGTTGCCGCTCGCATCTTCCAGCAACTGCTGGTCAACCGGCAGCATCAACGCGATCAGCCGCAGCCGCGAAGAGCGCGCGCGGTCGAGGAACAGCCGCACTTCTTCCAGCGGCAGATCGAGCGGCAGCGACCACGGGAAGACTGCGTCATCGCCCTTGAGCTTTGCATACGCTGCGGGGTTGTGGTTCTCTGGCCACGCAATCGCATCGGCCTGAGGATCGCCGCTCTGATAGGTCAGCGAGTTGAGCGTGAGAGATGCGGGAGAAAAGGTGAGGGTGAATTCGCGTTTGGTTGATCCTATGCTCCACACGTTCGTGGCCGTGAGTGCGAAGAGCAGGTCGGGGGTTGGCCCAAACCGCGCGGCAAAAGGTTCCTTGACCAGAGTTGGAAGAACGCCGTTCGCGAGGTCGATTGCCACGGCTTGGAGCGTCGCTGGGTTGTACGTTTTTTCCCACCAGACAACGCCGCCCGGCGTCTGCAGGATCAATGATGACTGATTGCCGAAACGGAGCTGCGCCGCGACTCTGAACTCAATGCGCCACGACTGGGATTTCCCGCCCGGACCGCCTTGGGGGATGATGGTTTTTCCGTAATTTGTGAGATCAGGCGGGGATAGAAAATCCGGTAGCAACAAACTGGCGAACGCCGCTTCGCCACCATTGGCGACCTGTCCTTGATCCAGAGCCGCGATCCACACTGGAAGTTCAATTCCTGCGAGGTCCATCTGACGCCTGATCCCTGTATCCGTCACCGACCTAAGGCCTCTGCTCTGCAAGGTGAGCGCCCAGCGGCGAAAACCGTCGGCGATGGTCCAGTCGGTGGTGCCGTCGGCATGTGCGCGGGCGATCATCGCGTTTAGTTTGGCCGAAAGGGTGCGAACGGTTTTCTGAAGAGCGTCTCGAACTTCAACGCCAACTGTCGGGACGAGGAGCGCCTCAACATCCAGACCGGGCGGGAGTGGCACATCGATCGAAGGAGTAAACGCCACGGCGTTTTCCAGAATTTCCAGCGCCAGATCAATAGCCGGCACCACGGTGTTTGTGTTGTTGCATGAAAGCTCAATGTCTTGCAGGTCAGGCCTGCGCCCCAACAGCAGCCAGTGCAGATTCGCATTCTTGATGAACTCCACCACGTCGACGAAATAGGCGGCCGGGCTCAGCACCGAGTTGCAGTGGCCGCAGGCGCACGCATCCTGGGAGCCAAACAGCGCCTGAAGTGTCGGCTGGTGGTCGATGACCGACCCGGGGCTGAAGTGAGGCGTGTCGGGAATAACAATCCCCGCGCGCGGTGGCGGCACGACTCTGCCCCAACCCGGATCCAATGCCCTGTCACGACTCGCCATTTTATGGGCCACCGCGTCAGCCAACTCTGCCAACTTGACGGAGCCGCTCGGACCATCGGTGTTTGGAATGCCGCCGCCGGAATGTGGATCTGCCGGGAGAACCACGCCGCCCGGGCCGTCATCTGCGCCGGGAGGAATGCCGAACTGGATTGTCGGCATGATTCGCGGTGCGCTGAGTGGCGAAAATCCGGCGGTGAACGCGGCGATGGTCGTGCTGTAGAGATTTTCGGCCTGGCGATACAGGGCCGCGGCGCGCTCGGGGGCGATTCGGCCGTCAAGGCGAGTGGCGAGCTGGGTTGGCCCGGCCACCAATAACTGGTGCGGCGAGTAGAGGTCGTTTTCCAACAGTGCCGCCGTTTCGTCCCAGCTCGCCCCAAGCACATTCATGCGCTGGAGCGCGCGCAGCCCGGCGACAAGTTGCACCTGCTGCGGCTCCTGGATGCCGCCCAGTTTCGCCTGATCGGTAACCGCGTTGAGGTTAGCTGTGACGATGTCGAAATCCGTGTTTTCGCTCAAAAATGTGCCGACGTCGGTGAGGGCGGGGTGACGCGCCAGCCGCCGTCCTTCCGTGAAGTGCGCGGCGAGTGTGGCGGTCGGGTGCTGTTGCTCAACGCTTGCGGACAGAGCGTCGGCATAGGCGACCGGGCTGATCGTGATCCCCTCCGGTGTGCCATGCGTGTAAGCCAGATCGAGCCACTCGTCGGGTCGGATCGCCGCCAGCGGACTCAGCGTGCCTTCGCTCTCTGGCGCATGCTGGAGCTGAAGCTGAAGCGCCTGCACCAGGGGGAGATGGCCTCCCGTCAATGCGCCGAGCCTCAGCGTGCCCGCCACCCCGGCGGCAACGCCAACGCCCCCGAAGCCGGGCAGCTTGGCGATCTCTAGGTGCAACTGCGGATCATCCGGACGCAAGTCAGTCACCGCCGCGGCGAGGACGCGTTGCTGATCCAGACCGAGCGAATCCGGCGCCATCGCGAGCAAGTCGCCTAAGCGGGCCGCGGTGCCCAGCGCCGGCGCTTGGAGAACGCGATCCAATTTGATCTGCTCGATGCGTTTGCTGATACCGTCCAGATCGGCGCCGATGCTCGACGGTATGATTCCCTGTGCAATTGCGGTGCTCAGTGTTGTGAGCAACTTCTCGGTGGGCGTTGCCCACAACGCCACGGGCTCGGCCGGCAGGCCAAGGCGGAACCAGCCATAGAAGATGGCGAAAGCCGATAGACGGTCTGTGCCGGCTGGATTGAAGAAGGCAGTGGTTGCCATGCCGGGCGCGGCACTGAGCCCGGTCGCCGGCTGCATGGCTGCCGCAGAGTCCTGACCGACGACAAAGGCGAGCGCCCAAAGGCGGATATGTTTCCTGTCCAACCCGGTCTCTTCAGCGATGAAGTCGAGATCGCCGTCATTCACCTCCGACGGTGGCAGAGCCTGATTCTCCTTGCCTTGCCCCTCCAGCAGCGGCATGACGCGGATGGACAACTGCTCCCATTCGGACACGACTGGGGCTGGTGGCGCCAAGGTTTTGAAATTCACCACCTCGTCGCGAGTCGGATGCGGGCGCGAGACATCATTGCCAATTTGCTGGTCGCCCAAAAATGCCCGGACAATCAGCTTGGGGGTTGGCGCTGAGGGCAAATCCCCGAGGGAAAACCTCGCCGGGCCGAATGAAATTAGGTATTCGCCGCGGTCGTTGGTCTCGGCCGTGCCGCATTTCTGAGGGATGCGCAAATCCCGCTCGAATACGATCACGGACGCCCCGCGAATGGGCTGATCGTCTGCGGTCGTCACCGTACCACGGACAATCATTGAAGTGTCGCCATCAAATGCGCCGATGGCTTTCAGGAGCTCGTTGAGTTTGTCGGCGGTCTTCTCTTCCACACCCAAGTCGCGCACACTGCCCGGCAGGCCTTGCTGAACCTGGAAGTCAATGATGAGTTGCTGGGTTGCTTTGCCGAACTGCGATTGGTCGCGCTCCTGTTTGAGGCCTTCGGTCAATTTCTGCAGCTCGTCCGGTGTGGGGAGCCCGGTCGTGCCGGGCGGCTGGAGGATCTTCTTCTGTTCGAGCAAGGCGAGAAGTGCGTCCTGTAGATTGGCAACGGTAGCGCCGGTGTCACCGGTTTTGATGGGGGCAATGATCGGTTCCATATCCAACTCCCTCGGGCATTCGCCCATTATTTCAGTGCATCAGTTGTGTCTGAAAATATCGGACACAACGTTGGTATTCCTCGTAACACTAAAAATTATTCGAGCCTGGCCCCTTTGATTCGCTTTGATTCATTTCTGTTTTGTGCCCTGGCCAAGCGTTCGCTTGATGTACTCATCTCATCGGGGTACGCATAAAAGCATCGAGCTTCACCTGGGCTTCTTTGTTCGCTTTGGCCAGATCGGTCCGCCCATCCTGGACATCGTGATAGGTGATGTGCAAGGAGGACGCCTTCCCCGGATCTTCCGGGTGGCCACGGTTCAAAAGATGCTGCCCGCCCAGCCAAGACCAGAACCGTCCGCCGGGAGCCGAGGCCGGAAACTTGGTTTGATCTTCCGCACTCTTCGCATCCGGCTCATCGGGCTTCGGATTCGCCCGGAAGGACGCCCTTTTATCGGCATCGTATTGACCTGCGGCGATGTCTCCCAAAAGAACCGTCAGCGAACTCTTCGTGGGCCCTGGCTCAGTCTCAAGCTTCTTCCGCCAGAACTGCAAGAGACCGGTAAGGTATCGATCGGCGTCTCGTAACGCCAGATTTTGCGAAGTACTAGAATCTTTATTCCGGTAAATGCCCATAAACTCCTCTTGCGCGCTTTTGAGCAATTCGAACTCCGAAGGGGTTGCTCCCTTCTCTTTCGCGTTCGCAGCCGCAGCGTCGACGGCGGCGTTGAAAAGATTGACCACTGCGCGGTCGTGCTCCGGTGTGACGATGTCGACATCGTCCGATTTTTCTCTGGCGGTGGTCGGCGTTTTCTCCTTGGGGAGATTGCGCTTCACCTGCTCCTCAAATTTCTCTCTGGTCGGAAACGACACGTCGCCGTGCTCCTTGCGATATGCGTTCGCCCGCGTTGCCACGTCCGAACTTTCCAACCCGCTTTGGTCAACAAATCTGCTCGGATTGGACGATGCATAAACATAGAGATTGTTACCGTCGATTCGCCCAGCCGGATCGCAATTTATCCACATCCCTAGCCATGGCCCAAAGTACCTCGCCGAGTGATAACTCAGTCCACTCTCCTCATCCCTCTCCATCCCCGTATACCGATACCGTTTCGGCGGCGCTTCGAGTCCACTCTTCACCGCACGATAAGCGCTCGTGCCGTAAGGGTGATACTCCTCGTATGAAATGATCTCGGCTTGATCATCGAGTTCCAAGCAGGCCGAGCCAAGATGATTGCTGTACTGATAACGAAATAGCGTTTGTGCTTTGACTGTTAGGCCGTCGGGTCTCGGATTACCTGTACCACTTGCGGTAATTACATCATCGACCAACAACACCCGTTGCTCGCCTTCGAGAAGATGTAACGACTCGATCTCCTCGATGGGTGTTGCCGGATTCGCTGCGCTGTACTGCCGATAAAGCTCGTACCCGCCCAAGTAAATGCGTTCCCAGTAGCCTCCAAGACCGTTCTGATTCTCGATGCGCTTGCGTGTGCGTTGCTTGCCGGCGTCGTATTGGTAATACGCCGTGCCCCCGCCGCCGAGATTGATACTGCGAATCATGTCGCGGTGATCCCACTGCAAATGTTGGCCTGGCGAAACATTCGCCAGGTTCAGCATATTGCCGTGGGTGTCGTAGCCGTAATTCGTCGTGTTGCTTCCTTGTTGCGTGTTCAGCAGACGGTTGCTGTCTGTCGCGCAGGTATAAGCGCGCGTCCAACTATTGGCGCTGTCTGCGGGCACGCCGTGGCGCATCGTGACGAAATTGCCAACCTTGTCGTATTCGTAGCTTTGCGTATAGCGACGCAGCGTCTGGTCCGTGATCGGAAATCCGTTAGCGATGTCGGCATCGCGGCTATCCTTCACAGCGTCGCCACCCTGCGCTGTCTCGCGCCCGCTGGCGGAAATCAGGCGATACAGGGCATCGTATTCGTATTGGCTCTTCGGTTCGGCAATGCCATTCACGAAGTAAACCGGCTTGTAGGCCTGATCTTCTATTTCTGTGATGTTGCCCACCGGGTCGTAGGTATAGAGCAACTGCTGCAAAACCTGCGCGTTTGACAGCGTCGAGCGGAGCTGTGGAAAGGGTGGATCGTATGCAGGGCGCGTGGTGCGCAATTGACGCAGGCGGA
>JAYUFH010000137.1:0-5819 GCA_043738765.1 Pseudomonadota bacterium
CCCACCCTGGGCAAGGCCATCGCCCTGGCGCGCGTGCCGGCGCAGGTGGATGTCGGCAGTTTATGCCAGGTGGAGATACGCGGAAAAATGACGCACGCACGCGTGGTAAAATACCCCTTCGTGCGCAACGGCAAGAGCTGCATCGGATAAAACTTTACCTGGAGTCAGACATGAGCAAAACACCGGCCAACCTCAAATACACCAAGTCGCACGAATGGGTCAAAACCCTGCCCGACGGTTCGGTACAGATCGGCATCACCGACCACGCGCAGGAGCTGCTCGGCGACCTGGTTTTTATCGAATTGCCCGCGGTCGGCAAGGACGTCGTTGCCGGCAAGGAATGCGCCGTGGTGGAATCGGTCAAGGCGGCCTCGGATGTCTATGCGCCCATCGCCGGCAAGGTGCTGGAAGTGAACGGCAAGCTCGGCGACGCGCCGGAGACTTTAAACAAAGATGCCTATGGTGACGGTTGGATGTTCCGCCTGCAGCCGGCCGACAAGGCCGACATCGACAAGCTGCTGGACGCCAAGGCCTACGAAGCCATGGTGGCGGCGGAAAGTCATTAATGTGAACCGCCAAGGAAATATTAAAACATATTTTTTTGGCGTCATGGCGGTAAAAAACTCTTAGGGCTAGACCATGCCATTCATCCCCCACACCGACACCGACGTCGAGCAAATGCTCAAGACCATCGGCGCCGGAAAAATCGAAGACCTGTTCGCCGAGATCCCGGCGAACCTGCGCACCGGTGAACTCAAGCATGTGCCACCCGGCATGACGGAAATGGCCATCACGCGCCTGATGCAGGAACGCGCCGAGACCGATGGCCGTTATCTCAACTTCATCGGTGCCGGCGCCTACGAGCATCACATTCCCGCGGCGGTCTGGCAGATCGTGAGTCGCGGCGAGTACTACTCCGCCTACACGCCGTACCAGGCCGAGGCCAGCCAGGGTACGTTGCAGCTGTTGTACGAATACCAAACCATGATGGCCAGCCTCACCGGCATGGACGTGTCCAATGCCTCCCTCTACGACGGCGCCTCGGCCCTGGCGGAGGCGGCGCTCATGGCGGTGCGCGCCCACAAGCAAGGCATGCGCATCCTCATACCCAAGACGGTGCATCCCCTCTATCGCAAAGTGGTGCACGCCATTGTGCGCAACCAGAAGATCGATCTCATCGAGGTTGATTACGACAGCAAGGGCGGGCACACCAGCCGCGCCGCGCTGGAGCAGGCCTATACCAGCGAGTGCGCCGCCCTGGTCATTCCACAGCCGAACTTCTTCGGCGTGCTGGAAGAGGTGGATGTCCTCACGGACTGGGCCCACGCCAAAGGCCTGCTGGTGATCGGCTGCGTTAACCCGATGGCGCTGGCCTTGCTCACCCCGCCGGGCGCTTGGGGTAAGAACGGCGCGGACATCGCCGTGGGCGAAGGCCAGCCATTGGGCGTGCCGTTGTCCTCCGGCGGGCCGTATTTCGGTTTCATGGCATGCAAGCAGGCCTTGGTACGCCAGATGCCCGGGCGCATCATCGGCCGTACCTTGGATAAAGACGGCAAACCGGGTTTCACCCTGACGCTGCAGGCGCGGGAACAACACATCCGCCGTTCCAAGGCGACGTCCAACATCTGCACCAACCAGGGTCTGCTGGTCACAGCGGCGACTATTTATATGTCCCTCGTGGGACCGACGGGTTTAGCGCACAGCGCGGCGCAGTGTCACGCCAACACCAATGAGTTACTCGCGCGCTTCACCGCCACCGACTACGCCGAACGCGTTTTCGACCGGCCGGTGTTTCACGAAGCGGTGGTGCGTGTGACCTCGCCGGTGGGGGATGTGCTGCGCGCCATGCAGGCCCAGGGCATTATCGCCGGTTACAGTTTGACCCAGGATTATCCGGAACTGGGCGAGTCGTTGTTGCTCTGTGTTACCGAAACACGTACCGCCGCCGACCTGGACAAGTATATCGAGCACGCGCAACGAATCTTAAGCAAGCGCCGGCTGGACCCGCCGTGCGCGACAAAAATGTAAATTCATCACCACCGGTAGCATAACGAACAATACAAGGAGCATGACATGGCCAAGATCACTCTGAAAGGCAGCGCAATCAATACCAACGGCGAACTCCCCAAGACCGGCGGCGCAGCACCGGATTTCAAGCTGACCACCGCGGATCTCACGGATGTGTCGCTGGCGGCTTATAAGGGCAAGAAGAAGTTGCTGAATATCGTGCCGAGCCTCGACACCGGAGTGTGCGCCACCAGCACCAAGAAGTTCAACGACCACGCGACGAAACATCCCGACACCGTGATACTGATCATCTCCGCCGACCTGCCCTTTGCCATGGGCCGTTTCTGCGCCGCGGAGAATACCAAGAATGTCGTGACCCTCTCCATGATGCGCGATCGCCACTTCGCCAAGGACTATGGCGTGCTCATGACCGACGGCCCGCTGGCGGGCATCACCGCGCGCGCCGTGGTGGTGTTGGACGAGAATAACAAAGTGGTCTACACCGAGCTGGTGCCGGAGATCACCCAGGAGCCGAATTACGCCAAGGCGATCGCGGCGTTGAAGTAACGCGTGGCGAGCGAGCTGTAGGGTGGACTATACCCAGAGGGCACACGAGCGCAGCGAATCCACTAGCCAGCGAAACAGTGCACACGGCATGCTTTATGGCCAAACACCAACGAGCAACATAACAAACGGAACGACCCTATGTTGATCTTCGAACACTCCCGGCCCGGACGCCGTAATCCCTCCCAGGCGCCCACCGAGCTGGCCGCCACCCAGGACATTCCGAAGAATCTCTTGCGTAAGCAGCCGCCGTTGCTACCGGAGGTGTCGGAGATGCAGGCGGTGCGCCACTACACGCGGCTGTCGCAGAAGAATTTCTCCATCGATACCCAGTTCTATCCGCTGGGTTCCTGCACCATGAAGTACAACCCGCGTGCCTGCAACACCCTCGCCATGTTGCCGCCGCTGTTGGCGCGTCACCCGTCGGCGCCGGCGTCCACGGGCCAGGGTTTCCTCGCTTGCATGTACGAACTGCAGGAGATACTCAAGGACGTCACCGGCATGCAGGGCATCTCTCTCACCCCCATGGCGGGTGCGCAAGGGGAGTTCGCCGGCATCGCCATGATCCGCGCCTACCACGATGCCCGTGGCGACACGGCGCGCACCGAGATCCTGGTGCCGGACGCGGCCCACGGCACCAACCCCGCCACGGCGGTGATGTGCGGCTACAGCGTGCGCGAGATTCCCACCAATGCCGATGGCGATATCGATATCGAACAGTTACGCGCCGCAGTGGGTCCGCGCACCGCCGGCTTGATGCTGACCAATCCGTCCACCTTGGGCGTATTCGAGCGCGACATCCAGGCGGTGCAGAAGATCGTGCACGCGGCCGGCGGTCTGTCGTATTACGACGGTGCCAACCTCAATGCGATCCTCGGCAAGGTGAAGCCCGGTGATATGGGTTTTGACGTGATCCATATGAATCTGCACAAGACCTTCTCCACCCCCCATGGCGGTGGCGGCCCCGGCGCCGGTCCCGTGGGCGTGAACGAGCGTCTGCTGCCGTTTATGCCGGTGCCCTACGTGGCCAAGGCCAAGGGTGACTCCTTCTATTTGTTGACGGAGAAGGAGCGTCCGCAGACCATTGGTCGGTTGTCGGCGCATATGGGCAATGCCGGCGTGTTGTTGCGCGCCTATGTGTATGCGCGTCTCCTGGGCCGCGAAGGCATGCATCGGGTAGCGGAGTACGCCACCCTCAACGCTAACTATATGCTCGCCAGCCTCACCCAGGCGGGATTCCAGGCGGCCTATCCGAAACGCCGCGCCACCCACGAATTTATTCTTACGTTGAAGAAGCTAAAAGAGGAAACCGGCGTGATCGCCATGGATGTAGCCAAGCGTCTGCTGGACAAGGGCTATCACGCGCCCACTACGTACTTTCCGCTGCTGGTGCCGGAATGTTTTCTCATCGAGCCGACGGAGACGGAATCCAAAGAAGAGCTGGATGGGTTTATCAAAGCGATGCTGGAGATACTCGCCGAGGCGCGCGCCAATCCGGAGATGGTGAAGGGCGCGCCGTACACGACGCCCGTGAGAAGGCTCGATGATGTGAAGGCGGCGCGGGAATTGGATCTTACCTGGAAGCCGGTGGCGGGCTGAGAGATTGGTGTGGTGGATTATACCCAGAGGGCACGCGAGCGCAGCGAATCCACCATGCTAATTTCATCTCGCCGCCAAGGTTCCGCGACACTTATGGAATTCGGGGCGCCGCCGGCGCAGACAACTCAAGCCGGCGCATTCCCCGCATGACTCTGCTCACCCTCCTGTCGACACCAGCTGTATAACGCGTCATACATCACCATCCCCTGCCGCAGCATTTCATGGTCGTCAGGAATGTTGTGCGACAGGCCGAGGGACATCGCCAGCAGCCCGGGTGATTGCGGGGCGAGATCGAGGCGCGCCGTATCCGCGCCGCGCACGATGACCGCAAGCTTGTGCAGCGCCGGGTCGGTGAGTGTGTATTTGCGCAGGAACGCATCGAAGCTGCAAAGCTCGCCCACATGGCCGAGTTCCACGCCGGGGATGTCGTAGGGAATCGCGCCGCTGTCCGCCGCCACCTTAAGCACCGTGACGGAGGGGACGTATAAAAACTCCGGTGTCCGGTCGATGAATCGGGCGATTAACCACGGACAGGCGATGCGGTCGATCTTGGGGCGTTCCCGGGTGATCCACTTCATCTAGCCTCCATCGGACGATCTGACGACGTCCTGGTCGTTCGCCGGCGGCGTCTTGAGTTCGCTTGAGGTAATGATACGGTCCATGGTTATTTCTCCTCGGTTGTCCGTCAGGCCTTCGCGGCTGCCTCGTAAAGGCGCGCCGCGTTGACCCAGTTGATGTTGTGCATGCTGGCATCGACATAGGCCGCCGCCTTGGCGCCGTAGTCCATGTGATAGGAATGCTCGTACATGTCGAGCGCGAGGACCGGCGTGGCGCCGGCAAGGCAGCACGTGTGATCCGCCGCCCATTGATTGACGAGCCTTTTGTCGCGGTGCGAGTAGGTCAGCAACACCCAGCCCGAGCCACCGCCCTGCGCCTTGCCCATAAAACTGAACTCAGCGTACCAGCGCTCGAAGCCGCCGAAATCCTTCTTGATCGCCGCCGCCAGCTTGCCGCCCGGCGCGCCCGATTCACCGAGCCCATCGAAGTACAGCTCATGCAGGATCATCGAATTACTGGCAATCAGCTCCTCGCGCTTGAGGCCATTGATGACAAACACCGGCGCCTTGGCGAAGTCGAGGTTGGCGAGCTGTTCAGTAATCGCGTTAAGCCGTTTCACCGCTCCGCCGTAATTGTTCTCGTAGTGACTCAGCATGAGCTTCTCGGACAACCCCTTGAGCTTCGATGGGTCGCAGCCGAGCGGTTTCATTGTATAAGTCATTGCATCTCCTTTTTTGAGAGTGGGCTCACTTAAATTGGCAGGTGCGGAAACCGGATCGGCGGCCCGGGCAAGGCCGCGTCCGTCTGTCAGACCCATGCCTGCCGCGCCGGTCAAGGCCAGCATCTGGATGAATACTCGGCGTGGCGCATTCAAAGCACCCTTGCTTGCCTCGATTGCGTCGACAGGTGGGTTGCCCGGTGTTACCCGGCGCTCAATCGCCGGTTTCGCTTTCTTCATCGCGGACGATTCTGGTAACTTTGCCGGATTGCAGCCGTGCCGCTGTTTTAACTGGGTCATATCGCTTCCTTATATGAACAATGGTTTGATCAAAAACACCCAACCGAGACCGGCCGTGGCGCAGGCGCCGATC
>JAYUFH010000138.1:0-2183 GCA_043738765.1 Pseudomonadota bacterium
GTCAGGACCAACTGGGTCAGCCTAAATGGTATTTGGCAGTTTCAAGCGGGTGCCACCAATGATCCGGTGCCAGCCGGACAGACGCTTACCAATCAAATCCTGGTGCCTTATCCCATGGAGTCGGCGATTTCCGGCGTCATGCAGTATTCGCCCTGGTCGTGGTATCGCCGGACTTTCACGGTTCCTTCAGGCTGGACTGGCAAGCGGATCATCCTGCACTTGGACGCGGTAAACTGGCAATCGAAGGTTTATATCAACGGCCAGAGTGTGGGCACGCACAAGGGCGGCTACGATCCTTTCAGTTATGACATCACCGGCAACCTGACGAACACCGGCCCGCAGGAATTGATTGTGCAGGTTTATAGTCCGCAGGACAGCGGTGGCCAGCCGCGTGGCAAACAGTCGCTCAACCCTGACCACTACTTATATACCACCGCTTCCGGAATCTGGCAGACGGTCTGGCTCGAGCCGGTGGACAGCTCCGGCGTCCGGGAATTGGTGATCGTGCCGGACGTTGATAACTCCCGCCTGCTCCTGACCGTCAACACCTATTCCACCTCCGGCGTCACGGTCGCCGCCACGGTGCTGAACGGCGGCGCGGCACTTAATACCGTGACCGGCGCCCCGCAGACCCAGTTGATCATCCCCATCACCAATCCCAAGCTCTGGTCGCCGAACAATCCCTTCCTGTATGGCCTCCAGGTGTCCGTCACCCAGAGCGGAACCACCAACGATAACGTCAGCAGTTATTTTGGGATGCGGAAGATTTCCATGACCCAAGTCAACGGCATCCAGCAACTGCAACTCAACAACCAGTTTCTCTTCCACATGGGCCCCTTGGATCAGGGTTACTGGCCGGACGGCATTTACACCGCGCCCACGGATGCAGCCCTGGCCTACGATCTTCAGCAGGAAAAGGCGCTGGGGTTTAACACGGTGCGCAAACATATAAAAGTTGAGTCGCAGCGCTGGTATTATTGGGCCGACACCTTGGGGCTTATGGTCTGGCAGGATATGCCGAGTTGCGACACTTTCATGTATGGCGGCACCAACGAGCCGGCGATTGATGCGGTGCAGTTCATCGGCGAACTCAAGTCCATGGTGACCAATCACTGGAATAGTCCCTCCATCATCATGTGGGTGCTGTTCAACGAGGGCCAGGGTCAAAGCAACGGCCAGACCAACACCCCCTATCTTACCCAGATGGTCAAAACGCTCGATCCTTCCAGGTTGGTCAACGCCGCCAGTGGCTGGAACAACCCCGGCGTTGGCGACCTCAACGACCTCCATCAATATCCCGATCCCGCCCCGCCCGCCAGCACGCCCACGCGCGCGCCGGTGGACGGGGAATATGGCGGCATTGATGCTACGGATTCAACAACGATAGGCTCGCTGTATGATTCGTATATCCGCCAAGCCGTATGGTATAAACTGGCCATCAATGGCGGTCTCAATGGCGCCATCTACACCCAAATCACCGATGTGGAAAACGAGCGCAACGGCCTCCTGACCTACACCCGGCAGTTGTTGAAACCGGATGCCAATGCGATCAGCGCCGCGAACCAAAGAGCCATCAGCGGAACGGCCATCCCCGCTTACGTTTTGCCGACTTCCCAGCAACAAGGTCAAACTTGGAAATACAACACAAACACCACCACGGCCGCCACCAATTGGTTTGCGCCGACCTTCAATGATTCGGGTTGGATTTCGAAGCCGGGCGGTTTCGGAACCATCGGCGGCAATAATCGCACGACTTGGAACAGCTCCGACATTTGGCTGCGCCAGCAATTCAATCCTGGGAATCTGACCTCCAATATTTTAACCAATCTATTATTCCAATGTTTTCATGACGAAGACTGCGAGATCTACCTCAATGGAGTGTTGGCGGGATCGTTTGGCGGGTTTAACAGCAGTTACCAGTTCTTTTCTGTGAACACCGCCGGGAAAAACGCGCTGGTCGCCAATGCGACCAACCTGATTGCCGTGCATTGCAGGCAAACCGGCGGCGGCCAATACATTGATGTCGGAATCATTGCGTGGACCATCGTGCTTCCCGGCGGCAGCCTGGCCAACTCGCCCGTCACCAGCCTCACGACCAACTCCGCGGCACTCAACGCCACGCTCACATGCAGCGGAACCAACTATGCCGTCTATGCCTATTGGAATAAAGTCAACGGCGGGAC
>JAYUFH010000139.1:0-15446 GCA_043738765.1 Pseudomonadota bacterium
GCTTGACGAATCTCCATGGCCGCGGACGGTTCCTTTTTTCGTTTGCCTTGGGTACTACGTTAGCCGGTGGGGGTCGCCGATTGCATACAGAGGCGAAGTAGGTAATGAAGCCGCCCCGCTTAACGCAAGCGGTTGGCCAAGATGACAAGAGACTGGCTCGACTGAATTCAATACCGCGTGGCCACGGCGATACATTACGCCATCAATACGCTGCATAACTGTGGTAGTAGTCGCTGGGTGGACATTGCCCACCATCAGGAGCGTCGGCGGCCGTGTTGCGGTGGGCGATGCCCACCCTACGTAACCAGGTATTACCTATGTCGCCATGTTTATTTGCCCAATTCCCCGCCCGATAACGCCGGTTGCGATGGCAGCACCCTGCCGCGATTGATCGTGGAGTCCACCGAACCGGTAGCAGCACCCGCTGGCATCGGCTGCGGGTTTAATCCCAGCGCGTCACCAGCCTTAAGCTTATTCGCCACTGTCGGGAGCGAGGCTACTGTGCCGCCGGATGTCGTCGCTTTTACCGCCGGGAGGCTGCGCAATACTATAGGTTTCACCATTGCCCTGCGCCCCTACGGGTCAATACCGACCGGGCAATACGCCCAGGCCCAAACTTGAAAGGCAACGCGACAGGCCCTGCTGGTCGTGCTCGAGCTGCTCGTTGTAACAACGTAGTTGGTGGTTGTCGTGGTTGTCGTGTCAATGCAGGTGCCCACCCAATCAATGGCCACAGAGCCCTCATTGGGCGGTCCTTGCTCCCATCCTCTAAACTGGCTGATGCCGCCGGACAAAATAATCGCATCCAAGTTATCCAACCAGCACTGAGGATTTACCCGCAGCGATTTTGAAGTCTGGCCGGAATACGCCGGATTAGCGGGCACGGGTCTTCCAAACACGTCGGTTGATCCGGCTGTGGTCCCCCTGTGGCGGCGAGTTCAAAGCGTGCGCTCGGCGACCAAAGACGCTCGGGCACTTCAACCCGCTCGCGCGCCGCTATAAACTGCGCCGGCATCGCCGCCGAGGTTTTGCCATCGGCGGTGACGATGGAAACCGCTACGGTATGATCCATGGCGCCGCGGATGTTGGCTGGAATCTCAAGCTCGACCCCGTTCATGTCCCACGCGGTGAAGGCCGGTTTGAGTTTCCCCCCCGGGAATTGGCCAATGATCTCAACGCGTCCCGCCCGGTCGCCGAAACAACTTCCCCATAGCGTGACCTTGCCGCCCGGCTTCAGACGGCCTTCCACTTCGGAGATTGTGGGTGGCCCATTACCCGGGCATTTAAGGACTGAGATGTTAGCCACTTTGTTTTTGAATGCCGTCGAGGGCGCGCCCTGCGCGACCTGCGAGGAAAGCCGAGAGGCCGCAACGGACTGCGAGACAATCAGGGGTTTAATTCCTCCCGGCTTGTTGCCCATCACCCCGGGCCCTTCCATGGTTTTTTGCGGTGCTGGCTGCCCGCTTACAGCGCTGTTCGTCACATTAAGCGCCGCGAGATCCAGCTTGCGCGCGCCACCTTTAACCGTTTTTGGCGGCCCGGCTTTTGCTGCGATTTCGGCGTAGAGCGCTTTCTTGGCGGCTCCGGCGGTTGTCTGCTTACCGCCGACGATGATGATGGCGCGGTCTTCCAGGCTGAATAGATTTTTCGGCGACTTGACCGCGTTGGCCTTTACACCCGCCTTGTCGTTGAGGCCTGCCGCCGGCGGGGTCAGTGCGCGTTGCTGTTGGATGTCACTACCGAGGATGGACTTCGCGGAATCTCCCGGCCCGGATAGTTTGGGCGGCAGGGGTAGCGGGTTGAGGCCCATGGCCTTGCCGCCCAATCCGGTCTGGGCTGGCTGTAACGCCGGGCGTTGGAACGCGGGCAGGTTTTTCAATGGCTGGTTTTGTCCGGGTACTGCGTTACCGATGGGCATGCCGCCATTAATGTTTAACAGATTCTGCGGCAATTGGGTCGCGTCGGTTTTCAGTCCCGCCTTGTCGTGGATGCCGCTGCCGAGAATGGATTTCGCGCGGTTTCCTGTATCGGTCTTTTTGGGCGGCAATGGTTGCGGATTCAAATCATCCGCCTTATTACCGGTGTTGAGCTGGGTGTGTTGTGATGTCGAGCGTTTGAGTGCAGGCAGCTTTTTCGATGCTGCGTTTTTCCCCGGCACGGCGCTGCCGTCCGGTGTGTCGGTTTGGGACGAGTCGGCGTCCACCGCCTCCGTGGCCCTGGATAAAGGTGTAACCCCCAGCCTCGGTTGGCTGAAGGTGCCTTCCGCGCCCTGCGCATAGGCCGGCGCCAGGGCGCCGATAAGCACGAGGCATAACCCGGATAACGTCGACGCACGTTGGCGTATGGTGTGATTCTGTTTCATAGTCCCCCTTAACGATATTGCTACGCGATTGTTCATTCCTGTCGTGCCGAGCGTAACGTCATGCTGGTTACAGATTGGTAACACCTGCGCGGAAGGGCCGGAAAAACCACTACCCCGGTCGATGACGCCCGCACTATGCTTGCGGTGGACGCTTCATTCCGTGAGCCGCATCACAATTCCCCTCGGCGCTTCCGGGCGATTTACGGGGCGTCGGGGTCGTGTCAACCTCCGGAGGTTGAGGGCGCTGTCCAGGGTGCCTGCATCAAGATGGCCTGTAATTCCTCGAAGCTTCGAAAGGGCAGGTGTTGGTCACGCAGGGGTAACTCCACCATGCCAATGAGACTCTGGTCCGATTCGCGCCGATAAATACGCACGACGTAGATCTCCACGCTGTCTTGACGAATCTCCATGTCCGTGGACAACTCCTCTTCACGTTTAGCGGGGAGATTACAGTAGCCGGCGGTGGGTGACCGATTGCATACAAATGGGAAGGAAGGTGGGATGACGCTTCGGTGGGGCAAGGCCAATGCGCACGACCGGCGCGGTGGCTGCACAGGACAACGGCGCGTCAACGGTGTGCGGGGAAATCAGGTTTTTTGGATCTGTCGCGCCAAGGCCTCGATCTCGGTGGAAGGGGCGCAGTTGAAGTGTAGCGCGAGCATCTTGCGGCAGCGGCGGTAGACCGAGAGGGCCTCGGCGTGCCGGCCGGCGGCGAGGTTGATTTGCATCAGGCCGCGATAGAAACCCTCCGCCAGCGCATCGATAGCGAGCGCCTTCTCGAAGCAGCGGAGGGCCTCATCGTGGCGTTGCGCGCGTGCGTGCGCCGTGCCCACCGACTCCAGGAGACGCAGCAATTTTCCCCGCAGGCGTTCGCGCGTGGACAGGACCCAGGGGTGTTCAACGTCATCCTGAAGGAAAGTGCCATGGTAAAGCGCCATAAGCTTGTCCGTGACCTGCGCGATATCGTCCGGATTCTGACTGCGGCTGGCGCTCTCCAACGTCGCCAGCAGTCGCTCAAACGGCCAGACATCCACCCAACAGTGACGGGCATCGAGGGTTAAGCGCCCTTCCTGTCGCTCGATCGCCGCCTCGCCGATCAGTCTGCGCAACCGATGCAGCGTCGTGGTTAAGGCGCGTGCCGCGGCGTCGGCGGCGGCGTCCGGCCACAATGCCTCGGCCAGCTTGTCTTCACTCACTGCCCGGCCGCCGAAGGCGATGAGGGCCTTGAGAAAATCGAGCGGTCTTTTCTTGCTCTTGCCCTCGAACTTTAACGGTTTGTTATCCACCAGCACCGCAAAACGACCGAGGGTGTGGACTTTGATCGGCCAGGGCCAGGACTCGGGAACAGGCATATCCGTGGGCGGGGAGAGTCCGCGCGCGCGTAACCCGTCTCGATACCGGCCTCGAGCGCCTTGCAACAAAGTTTGGCGAAAATCCCGGGATTGTTGTAGTAAAACGTCAGCCACGCGCAGGTGCTCATAACCTTCCGCCTCGTGACCCGATTCAAAACAAATCCATGCCTGACACCAGAGTGCCCAATATCGAGTTCCCGTGCTGCGCATGCGCCTTGCCATCTCAAGCGCCTGTGAGGCATGCATTAAGGCTTCACGCGACTCGCCGGTTATCTGCAACCACTGCGCAAGGCCCATATGGGTATGACAGAGAAACGCACTACTTCTAACCTGATCCATAGCGCCCATGGTTTCGATGATAATGGCCAACGTCTCGCGAGTGGCGGCCACGGCGCGCGCGTGATCTCCCCGCAACCCTGCCGACCAAGCCACGTAGACCAGATAGTGGGCAATATCTATGCGTCGCCGTGGGACGAGCAACTGCTCGAGCCGCTCAACGTGAGGCCGTGCCGCCTGCAGGTCGCCGCGCGCGAGGTGGATATCGGCACCCAGTGAGTTGACGATAAAGCTCCACAGCGTCACGCCCTGCTCGTCGCCCACGCGCTGGGCCGCCGCCATCGCGGCCAAGCCTTCCTCCGGACGATTCATCACCCAACACCAATTGCCGATACACACCTGCCACAAGATCTCGGCAATGGCGCTAAGTTTCACGCCCCGGGGCGGATGAATCAATCGGAGTATCCTGTCTGCATCCGCCAACTCGCCGCGCCAGATGAGGTAGTAGACGAACAAATGCGCACCCAGGAGTACACGTGCATTCGGGTCCGGTATGTGCTGCACGATAGCCTCGAGACGCCGGCACCATTGCTCTAGCTGTGGATGGTATGGTTGCTGATACATGAGTGCGGCGACCATTCCGCTGACGACGCGTGCCTCGATTTGTGGAGAGGGAAAGCTTGGAAACAGGCGCGTCAACTCCTCCAGATCGCTAATCCAGGGATCGAGTTGCGAAAAATCCGCCCACTCAAAGACGATCGCCTCCACCGCCGACGCCCAAGCCAGAAAAATCCCGGCGCGGTCGGAACGCGCCCGGAAGTCGTTATAGGCACGTGTGAAAATTTCCCGGGCGTGCGTCGTGTCGAACGGAAAGCGGCAGGCACCCAGCCAAAAAAGCAGCCAGGGGTCGTTCTCCCGCAGTGCCTGCGGTAATTTTTCCAGCCATGCCAGCACGGTATGGTGACGGCCGCTTTCGAGAAACACTTGGGCGTGTTGTTTAATCAGCCGGGCAAGCGCGTCCTCATCAGCGGCTGCCTGCAGGAGCAGCGCGGCATCCTCGATACGTCCCTCTTGCTCCAACACCTCGGCCGATGCACGCATGAGCGTCCCACGCTGCTCGCCGGTGAAGCGCCTGCGCACCTGCGCATCGAGGAAATCACGCAGTAGCGGATGGTACTGATACATCGGTTCCGCACCGGCGTGCCGCAGGGTGAAGAAGTTGGCGTGGTGCAGCCGTGCAAGGATATCGCCAGCCTTGTGGATCTTGCTAAGCCGCTCGGCGGCGGCCGGGCTGACGCTGGGAAGAAACGCGGTATGCAGCAGCATCTGTTGCGTCTCGTCGCTGGTCTTCTGAAACAGCTCGCGATAGAAGTAGTCGAACATGACTTCCGCCGTGGCATGATCCGGTGCGGCGGGTAGATCCTGCCAGTCCTTAGAACCATTCACCATCAGCACGAATGCGGCCGCCCAACCGTGGGCGCGCGCGTGCAGCTGTCGCGCCGTTTCGGCCACCAGCTTGGGCGACGCGCACGACAAATTCCGATCGATTCCGCTTCGGTCAATCGCAGCGCTTCGTGGTCGATGACGGCAATCACTTCGTTGGCGCGGTCGGCCACATACACAGCAGGCGGCGGATAGCGACTGATGATGACGACGCTCATCCCCTCCAGGATCTGTGCGAAGCCGTTATGGATCACCTCGTGCAGCAGCGCCTCCGGCGGCACCGCCTGAAAGTTGTCGAGCACCGCCACGGTGCGCGCAGGCATGCGTGCCGCCAACTGTTCGAAATAACGACGCGCGAACACCGGCAGTGCGGCGAAGTACTCCGGCGTAAATGCCGGCAACGACCAGTGCACACGCGGCGCCGTGCGTTTCGCTGCGAGCCCAAGGTAATGAAAATAGGTGGCGATGTCGGCATCGCCTTCGTCCAGCTGATACCAGAGTGTCGGTCGCTTGCGCGCCTTCAAGTAACTGGCGACGAGGGTCGTCTTGCCGTAGCCCGCAGGGGCTGTTATCCACACTACCGGATGTTTCAGGGCGCGATCGAGATCACGAAACAGACGCGTGCGCACATAGACCTTGGGGAGACGTGGCGGCGCAATCTTGGCAGGGACAGCCATCGGTTTTAGCGCATGGTCGGGCGCGGCCGCCCCCCCCGCGGACGTTGTTTTTTCTTCTTAAGCATGCGCACAACTCGCCGTGAGAATGGAATCGCGCCGCTAATATACCGCAATTACTGAAGAAAACAGTGAGGTGAATATCCTTTACCACCATTACGCCCACGGGTGCCCAAGGGTGGATCGCAACGGCTTGCGCGCCCAACCCGGACCAGCCCCATTTTTGCATTTCATGCGCGGCGCAGGCCGTCCCCGGCCCGTTGATGTGGTCTTGCTCGTCATTCACAACCGGTGCTCGCCAGTCGCGGCGGTGCACGATTCGGTGGAAGCCCTGGCTGGCGGCCACCTTTAAGCTTCTGTATCGCGAAGGAATGATGGAAAACAACCCCTTGGTTTTGAGGTCCGGCACGGGGTGGTCTGGAAAATCTTTGCGCAACTGCCCAGGTTCGGTCCTATCCTGGCATAATTCTTGTAAGCTACATTGGCTGGATCATTCAGAAAACAACGACAATGGCTGCCGGGCACTATCAAGAATACGACCTTTTTACGGACAAGGAGACTAGGGAACAGGCAGACATTCAGCGTCGCGAACTCGCCGAACAGGTGCAGGATTTTCTTGTGCAAACTGCACAATATCCCCCTGACAGCGTGCACGTCACCCCGCTGGTGCGCAGCTACACCATCGCCTTTCGCACAGCGGATGGCGGCAATGGCATGGTACTGATCTGGTGCGCGCGTAACCTGGCGCTGACTTTCCAGAGCGCCGAAAACCACCGGTCACCGGAAACCAACGTGTTACATAGCCTGGAAGAGCTCTTCAAGAGCCTGGAGAAACTCCTGCACCACCACAAAATATAGCCGCTGTGACGAACAGACCAGGACGTCGTGCGGCAGGCTCAGCCACCCTACTTAGCGCCACGGCGGCGGAGTTTATAGGTCGTCATGTCCTGCACGAAGGCCTGACAGGGGATGTTCGCCACGTCGTTATACCGCCGCACAGCGCTCTCACACAGTCCATTGATATCCGCCACCGTTGAGGTCTCCGGCACCTCACCCAAAATGCGTTGCAGACCCAGCAGACCACCGTACTGGATCTTAATCAGCACACTGTGGGGCATGGACAGCAAATCGTCCTCCACACCAAACGCCGGCAGCGCCACCTCCTTCATGTGCTGAAATAGCGACGCACAGCGCGTGTGTCCAACCTGCGACGTGCACTCCACCTCTGGTCCGCCGCGCCGCACCACCGTCTTGGCCAGGGGGCAGGCAAATTGTTCGCTGACGAGTGTCCCGCTGTAAGGACATTTGTGTTCTGCCACGGCGTCTCCTCCTGGTCTGCCGGCGAAACACCTCGCCGGACGCAGCCATCATGCCACGCCGCCAAAATTGCGAAAACCCTGGCAGGCGAATCCAACCCCGGTGATGAAAACCAGCGGGCCACGGCCGGAGAACACGGGGACTCAAGGAGGTTACGAAGGAGGGATCGGACACGAGTGGCACTTATCTTAAGACCTCGCACCGGTAGGGTGGGCATCGCCCACCGGCAAGAGTCCCTGGATGCCCCACCGGTGGGCGATGCCCACCCTACAACTGCTGTCGTTCACCGATATTTTTACCGCCGTTATCCGTCATGCCCAGGGGGACCCACACGGTGACCCGTCCACGGGGTGATCGCCAGCGCAAAAACGCGATCTCGTCATGACGGCAATACGCCTTATTGCCTTTAAGTAAGTGCCATTCGAGCTGGATAGGGGAATACCTGTCCGGGTCGCAACCCGGCGGCATACCAACACCGGTGATTGCTACTCTTTACAGGTGGAAAGAAATTTAGCCGACGGCCCTTTACACGGATTGGCGGAAAACTTGGCCGGGGCTTCGACAGCGACGGGTTTGTCAACAGGTTTATCGATGGGTACGCCGGGGACTGACGCAGCGGTGGCGGGCTTGGGTTCGCTGCGCACCTCCCCGTCGACAGCCTTGGCGGCCGGCGCGGCGACAACTGCCTCCACCGGTGGCGCCGGTTTGGGCTCGACAGGGGGCTTCGCCTGCGCATTGGCCGCGGCCAGGGCCGCGGCACGCTCCCGTTCGCGCGCGACCATCGCCTCGAGCTCTGCCGTGCGTGCGCGCTCCTGCGCCTTGATGGCCGCAAGGGTTGCCGCCTTCTCCCGCTCGCGTGCCTTGGCTGCGGTTAATTCCGCTGCGTTGGTGAGTTCGCGTACTTTTGCCGTAGCCAAAGCGGCATCGCGTTCGCGTTCGAGGGCACGGCTTTGGGCAATCGCCGCATCGCGTTCACGCTGCAAGGCCTCGAGCATGGCCTGATCCACGGGCGCGGGATTTTCTGTGGACGTCGCGGGGGCCGGCACCGAAGGACTGCTCGTTGCAGTGGCCGAGGAGGCAAGGCCGGCCACCGCTGGCGCGGGCGCATCGATGGCGAACTTGAAATAGGTCATCACGAACAAAACCACCGCCACCAGCAACCCGCCGGAAAATCCCAGAGCCGTGGCCACGATCCATTTGCCGCCGGTGCCCATGCCTGCCGTTCGATACTTGGGGCTGATGTTGTTGTGAGCCATGCGCCTATCCTCGTATTCGGTCGCTATCAACTCCCCAGCCTCGCTATCGCGGGCGTTGCCACCGGGCGCATCCTGTGCCCTACGAGGGGATAGCGTGCCCACTTCCCGTGGGGATTGCGCGCCGCCGTCCTGGCCTTCGACAGCCTGGGTGTGCTCAGGTTCCTGCAAGCGCCCGGTGGCCAGACTCGACCACTCGGGCTTGACCTCGGTACGCGTGACATGCCGGTGAGCATGACTGGAATCTGTCGCAGTACGTGGCCACGAGTCCAAGTGTACCAGCTTGCTGATGACCCCCCTGTGCCGCTCGCGCGTAGCCTCGCCTCGGGTCATGGCCGTATGCACCACCTCCTCGGCCACCTCACCGCGATATCCCTGCTGTTGAGCTTCCAGGGATTGACGTGTCTCGGCCTTGCTCTCACCCTTGCTGCCACTGCCGCCTATAGCACTCACGGCGCGCTCTGCGTTACTGAGCGCCTGTGTCTGCACCTCGTCCCTGGCGAGAACGACCGGCAAGTGAGAAGCAACAGGCGTCAATTCCGCAGCAGGTGCGCGTGGGGCTTTCTTTAATCCGCCCATTTCCCGGCTCGTGTCCGTCTGTTGCGATGCAGGGTGGGCTGACTCCGCTTGCAAATGCGGCAAAAGGCCGTGCGACCTGCGTTCACGTGCTACTTCATCCACCAGCTGCGCCGATATCCGCGGGAGGCCCTCGGCATAACCATAAACCAGGGCGCTCTCACACAGAAGGTTGATGAGCCGCGGGGTTCCATTGCTGTAGTGGTAAACCAATTGCGCCGCGTCTCTTTCAAATAACTCCGGGTCCCCACCCGCAATGGTGAGGCGGTGGCGTATGTAGTTACGCGTCTCCTCCGCGTTCAAGGGCTCGATATGATAATCAACGGCGATGCGCTGCGCGAACTGCTCCAGGTCTGGACGGTTCAGCTTGTCGCGCAGACCGGGCTGTCCCACCAGAATAACCTGCAGTACCTGGTCCTTGTCCGCATTGATGTTGGACAGCATGCGCAGTTCTTCCAGGGTCTCGACGGACATGTTCTGCGCTTCATCGACGATCAATACCGTGTTGCGGTTTTTGGCGTACTGCTCGATGAGGAAATTCACAAAGGTCTGATACAGCCGCGGTTTGCTGTCGCTACTGTAATCGAGATTGAAGGCCATGAGTATCCAGCGCAACAAGTCACTGAACGACTGATGGGTATTGGTGATCAACCCCACGGCGACATTGTCACCGAACTGGTTGAGCAAGTACCGGATCAGGGTGGTCTTGCCCGCGCCGGTGACACCGCTGATCACGCAGAATCCGGCTTGATTCACTAAACTGTATTCCAGCAGCGTCAGGGCCATCTGATGCTTTTCGCTCAGATAGAGATAAGACGGGTCGGGCAACAGGGAAAAAGGTTTTTCCTTCAACCCATAGAAGACTTCGTACATGGACAACGCCTCCTCGGCGAGCAACCGACCCAAGCATGAATACAGCGTCTTACTAAAGAAGACGAAACTATGGAGAAAGCCCGGGGCGTGTGTGTTGGCCTTGTCTCCCCTATCCTTCGATTAAATGAATAAGGGACCAGGCACTTTTTAATAATGACTTCACTTTAGTTTCATTCTGGTATTCGTACAAGAAAAAGGCAACCCCACCCCACTCTTGAGCCCTGACCCTGACCGCCATTGATTGTTATTTATTGATATTTAACAAATAGTTACTGAAAATATAATTGTCCAGGCAAACAGCCACTGACGACCGTCCGGCAAGCGGAAATGCTTAATATCCGGCTACTTTGAACAGAGGGGCAGAATTCTTTTTACATCGATCAAACCGACTCAATTAGCCGGGGAAAAGAGACTGCATTGCAACCCGATGGTCTTTATCGGACAGCTCGGAGGCTCTATCGAGCGCGCTGTGTGGTCAATCATCAAGGGCATTCAGGCTTGCAAGAAAGGCCGGGGGGCCCGATCATAGTGGGATGCGCACTCTCGAAGAATTGCCGTTCGACAACACCTACCAACAGCTGCCACAGACCTTCTACTCGCGCCTGGCGCCAACCCCCCTGTCCGGGGCGTTCCTCGTCAGCTTCAACACGGAGGCGGCGGCCCTCCTCGACCTGCATCCCGCAGAAGGCGCACGTCGCGAGTTTGTGGAATACCTGTCCGGCATGCGTCCCTGGCCGGGAGCGGCACCCGTGGCCATGTGCTACTCCGGACACCAGTTCGGCCATTACGTACCGCGCCTGGGTGACGGGCGCGCCATCCTCCTGGGGGAAGTGCGTAACACCCGCGGCGAAAAATGGGACCTCCACCTGAAAGGCGCCGGCCAGACACCGTACTCGCGCCAAGGCGATGGCCGCGCCGTGTTGCGTTCCAGCCTGCGGGAATATCTGTGCGGCGAAGCCATGCACGGCCTGGGTATCCCATCGAGCCGCGGGTTGTGCGTCATTGGCAGTACCGAAGAGGTCCACCGTGAGGCCATCGAACCGGGCGCCATGCTGGTACGCCTGGCCCCCAGTCACGTGCGTTTCGGCAGTTTCGAATATTTTTACTACACCAACCAGTTCGATGAGCTGAAACTGCTGGCCGACCACGTGATCGCCGAACACTACCCGGCGCTGGCCGATCACGACGATCGATATACGGAACTTCTCCGACAGGTGACGCTGCGCACCGCGCGGCTCATTGCCCACTGGCAGGCAGTCGGGTTCGCCCATGGCGTGATGAACACCGACAATATGTCGATACTGGGCATCACCCTGGATTACGGACCCTTCGGGTTCGTGGAGCAATACGATCCCGGTTATGTCTGCAACCACTCTGACCATCAGGGGCGTTACGCCTTCGATCAGCAGCCAGCCATCGGTCTGTTCAACCTAAGCTGCCTCGCCCAAGCGCTATTGCCGCTGCTGCCCGGCGCCACCGAGGCGGCAGTGCAGGCGGCGCGCGCGCAGCTCGACCACTACCAGCCGGCCCTGACGGAACACTATGCCGGGTTGATGCGCGCCAAACTCGGACTGTTGGAAACACACACCGAAGACCAGAAACTCTGCAACGACCTGCTGGAAATACTGACCAACAATCACGTGGACTACACCCGCTTTTTTCGTACGCTCGGGCACTTTCGCCAGGCTGCCGCCGACCACCCCCTGCTGCGCGACCAGTTTCCCGATCGCACGGCGTTCGATGCCTGGGCCGAACGCTACCGGCGACGCCTTGCCGGCGAGCACAGCCAGGACGATCAACGGCGTTTGCGCATGGACAGCGTCAATCCCAAATACATCCTGCGCAACTACCTGGCGGAAACAGCCATACGCCGCGCACAGGATCATGGCGACTATACTGAAACCGAACGGCTGCTGGCCCTGTTGCGCCATCCTTACGACGAGCAACCGGAATCTGAGCAGTACGCGGCCGAGCCGCCGGATTGGGCACGACGCATCGCCGTCAGCTGTTCCTCCTGACGGTGCTAGGCACACCCTGCATCCGTTTGTGCGGTTTATCATGCGCCACGTCCGGCCTTGCACACCTGAACATTTTCCTTGCACTTCGCTGGAGGCACGCTTAAGGACATGCTGACACTACATCGTCTGGGGATGGCATTCATACGCGCGATCTGGGAAGTGCAGCTCTCCACATTGCCAACCTGGCGGGCGAAGCTCACCCGCCTGCTGCGCGGAATTTACACACTGGCGCGGGACCTGACCGAGGGCCAGCTTACCCTGCATGCCACCAGCCTTGTCTATACCACCCTGCTATCCCTGGTGCCGCTGCTGGCGGTAAGTTTTTCAGTGCTCAAGGCGTTTGGCGTACACAACAAAATTCAGCCGGTGCTGCTGCGACTGCTGGAGCCCCTGGGCACGAAGGGGGTGGAGATCACGGTCCAGATACTGGTGTTCGTCGAAAACATCAAGGTCGGCGTGCTCGGCGCCCTGGGCCTGGTGCTGTTGCTGTACACCGTAGTCACTTTATTGCAGAAAATCGAACTGGCATTCAACTATACCTGGCGCGTCGAACGACCGCGCCCACTGATGCAGCGCGTCACCCAGTACCTCAGTGTGCTGACGGTGGGACCGGTGCTGGTGTTTTCCGCCCTCGGTATCACGGCCACGTTGATGAGCAGCGCCTTCACTCAGGCCATCATCGCCGCAACGCCCCTCGGCCATGTCATCTCTGCCCTGACCCGCCTGGCGCCTTATCTGCTGATCATCGTGGCATTCACCTTCGTTTATATCTTCGTACCGAACACCAAGGTAAATTTCCGCTCCGCCCTGTTCGGCGGGATCACCGCCGGCGTATTGTGGCAGCTCACCGGCTGGGGCTTCGCGACGTTCGTGGTCACCTCCACGCGCTATACCGCGGTCTATTCCGGTTTTGCCATCCTCATCATGTTCATGTTCTGGATGTATCTCAGCTGGCTGATCCTGCTGGTGGGGGCCAGCATCGCCTACTACCACCAGCATCCGGAACAACTGACGGTACGACGACGCGATCTGCGCCTCAGTAACCGGGTGAAGGAACGCCTCGCGCTGCTGATCGTGGCCCTGGTCGGACAACGCTTTTACCGTAGCCAACAGGCCTGGACGACGGGACACTACGCTCAGCACCTGCAAGTGCCCATCGACGTGGTGGCGCGTATCGTCGACGCCCTGGAATTATACGGCCTGCTAGCGTATACCGCGGACGAGCCACCGCGCATCCTGCCGGCGCGGCCGCTGGAAACCACTCCGATAGAGGATCTGTTGGGCGCGATCCGTATGGCGGAAGAGCGCCACCACCTGGGTGCCGAACAACTGCCAGGGCACACGCAGGTCGACCGGCTGTTGGCCAAGATGGATGAAGCCATGCTCACCCACCTGCACGGGCTGACGTTGAAAGATCTATTATTAGAGGAAAACGCCACCCAGCCGGATACAGCGGATATCCGGAAAAATATCCGTCGCTAGAATCGGGGCGGGGGCTCGCCGCCAATATCCCGCGTGATCAGTGCCTGGGAAATGTGGCACAATGAACGCCGTCCGTGTATTCGATGCTTAACTGGAGTCAGCATGTCTATTGAAGAATTTTCCAAAGAAGAGCGGATACTCCGCATGATGAAGCGGGTGCTGACGGATATCGCCAAGGACACCGTCACCCCCGCCGGTCACAAGCACCCGCTCTCTGAAAATACCATCCTCAGTATCCGCGACTGCCTGTCGCTGATCTCGGCGCGCGAGGCGGAACTCGCCGCGGAAGCCGGCCGGCCCAGCAGGGCGCGACCGCGCTACATCGACGAAGCCTCATCGTCGGTGGTAGTACAATTTCATAAGAATGACGGCAAGAAGAAAGACGACGAATAAACGGCGCCCGGCGGCGCCGACAACGGCGGCCTACATCAACCGATAGGGTTGCTCATCCTGCAAATCGAGGATGCTGGCGGCCAGCCCCAGGGCATCCGTACTGAACTCCTCGACGCCCGCCCAGCGATTTGAATTGCCGATCACCTGAGTGCCATCGCGCATGGTCACGCGCATGTCATAAGTGGCCTCCGCCGGACGCTGTCCCGTGGTCCGCTCAGCGGCCAGATACAGGCCCGGTTCCGGATCGCCCTCGCGCACCACCGCCGCAACATAACGGTAGTCTTTGCCATCGCTGCTCTGGATATCACCCAATATCACCACGGTATAGGCGCCCAGCTGATAGCGTCGCTGCGGAATGGCGGTGTCGATTTTGGGTTTGTCTTGCATGGCCTTAAGCCTGTCCTGGTCAGCGGAAGAGCGCGGAATATTCGCCCATTTTCCCCGCCAGTGCAATGCGCCCGTTGCCGGTGCATGCAGGACGGGTATAGCGTATTTTCTATGGCGACGCTTGCCATCCGGCAGAAAATCACTCAGGCTAGCGGGCGTTGACACACCAACCGGCCAACCTTGCACACCCGCCCCGAGGGGCACCATGAACGACGCAATGACCCCGAAAAATGAACTCGAACAGCGTATCCTCGCGGTGCTGAACGAACAGACCGGCACCGAGGATTTTATGCAGGCCCTGCACACATCCCAGGTGTTCATGCCGGTAGTCGACGATACCTCTATCAAGAATTTTCAGCGCTCAAACAAAATCGAACCCTTGCTGGTAGAGATGGAGGATGGTGGCAAAGTGCTCATCCTTTTCTCCAGTCCCGACCGGGGCAAGTCCTTCCTGCTGGACTACCCCGACTACAAGGGCGGGTTGCTGGTGGAATTCGAATGGGTGCTGCGGAATATCGAGGGCGAATACGGCATCGCCATCAACCCCGGCTGGGATTTGGGCATCGACCTGGAACCGCAGATGGTTCAACGCCTGAACTAAACCCATCAGGCAGCGGCACCCACCGGGGACAACACCCGCATTGACGCGGAACAGGCGCATCGAAATGTGCATTATACTTATGGTATCGTGCCGCTACCGGCAAGGCGCAGCGCTATGACAGGCATGGACAAAATCGACACCGAGTCGCTGGCACTGAAACTCATGGAGCTCAAAGTCGAGCATCGGGATCTGGATGAGGTCATCGATCAATATATAAAGTCCGGCCAGGTGGATAATTTGCTGATTAAACGCCTGAAAAAACGCAAGCTACAACTGAAGGATTTTATCGCCCGCATCGAAAGCCGCCTGATTCCCGACCTGAACGCATAATAAATATTTACAACAACCATCCACTCTCTCATCTCAAGGAGTATCAATGAAAACCCGATTTCTGCCTTCTCTAGCGCTGTGTCTGTTGACGTCATACGCCATGGCCGAT
>JAYUFH010000140.1:0-5760 GCA_043738765.1 Pseudomonadota bacterium
GCGGGCCATTCCTGATCGATGGCGGCATACCACGCCGTGTCACGGTTCCTGCCTTTGGAGACCGCGGCCTGGCGGAACACGCCCTCGAAAGAAAAACCCAAGCGCTGCGCAGCCCGGCGCGAAGGGGCATTGAGCGCGTTGCACTTCCACTCGTAGCGGCGGTAGCCAAGGCCAAATGCCTTTTCCATCATCAGGTACATGGCCTCGGTGGCGGCCGGGGTTTTCTGTAGCAACGGCGAGAAATTCAGATGACCGACCTCGATGGAACCATTCTGCGCATCGATGCGCATATAACTGGCGAGCCCCAGCGCTTTGCCGGAGGCCTGGTCGATGATAGCAAAAAATAATGGGTCGGTGCGTCCTGCATACTGGCCCAGCCAGGCATGGTAATTCTCGTAGCCACTAAACGGACCATAGGGAAGGTATGTCCAGTTGCGGTGCGCGCTGTCCAGCGCGTTGGCTTCGTAGAGCTGGCGTGCATGGCGATCAGGATTCAAAACCTCCAGCCGGCAGAATCGGCCTTGCATGGATTCAGCAGACGGTAGCGCGGGCGGCTTCCAGTCCGTCACCAACGCACCTATCGGCTGATCTAAACTATTCGTTTCATTGCTCATCTTTGACTACCCGCTATGAAATAACGCTGTATATTTTATACGCGTGCGGATTGAACACCGGGGCCACTGCACTCATCGTTGCTCTGGTGCGAGGCGCTTAATCGGTGCAGCGAATTGCTCATGCGCGCTGCGATCGACAGGCCTGTGTCTTACCTTGGTGCTGGCGGGATAGGCGCCTAAAAAATCACCGCCCTTCCAGTTCGTGGCCGGTCGTATCGGGCGCGGACAGAAACCACCGCCGCAGTTGGGGCAGACGTTGCCCAGGATTTCCTCGACACAGGTCTTGCAGAAGGTGCACTCGAATGTGCAAATCATGGCTTCGAGGGAATTGGGGGGCAGTTTTTTATTGCAGTGTTCGCACGCGGGTCTTAATTCAAGCATGGTTTTTCATCTCTCTCTTGCCTTCGCCTGGCAGGCAGAATGTCGCGTCCCAGCCCCAAAATCAAGCCTGGCTTGCCCGCCTTTTTTCCGCCAAGGGGGTTGTGAGGCTGGATACAACGGAGGCACCACAGGTCTGGACAAAACAGCATCTGCCGCACTGCGGCTTGGTCCGGCAGGTGTCCTTGGCGTGCAGTACAATCAGCGCGTGGTATTCGTTAAACAGCCGGGTGTCGGTTTTAAGCGCAGCCTCAAATCGCCCGCGTAACACTTCATACTGCTCTTTGCCGTCGATCAGACCGAGACGACTGAAGATGCGCCGGGTGTAGGCGTCGATCACGAACACCGGTCGATCGAAGGCATAGAGTAGTATGTCATCGGCGGTCTCCGGACCGATACCGTGCACCGACAATAGCGCAGCACGCAGTTCCGGCGTGGGAATTTTTGCCAGCCTCTTCACGCCGCCCTGCTCCACCAGCCAGCTGCAGAACGCGCGCAGGCGTTTCGCCTTCACATTGAAATAGCCTGAAGGCTTGAGCCAGGCGGCCAGCGTTGCCTTGGGTGCGGCCAGTATTTTCTGCGGCGTGAGGGCACGGGCGCGTTTGAGATTGGCGATGGCCTTTTCCACATTCGTCCAGGCGGTGTTTTGTGTGAGCACCGCACCTACCATGATCTCGAAGGCGCTGTCGCCCGGCCACCAGTCCTGCGGACCGTGGGTGGCGTGGAGTTTTTTGTAGACGTTAAGGAAAGTGACGCGGAGTGTCATAACAGTCTCCGCGTCATTGCGCGGCCGCGACAGCGGTCGTGGCAATGACAATCACGTTTAAGTAAGTGCCATTCGCCACTGAACCCTTTCAATCCTTGCGCCTGGCCTGTTTGGCGGTACGCGCCGGCAGGCGCGCGGTGCGTGGCGGACGACTGACGCGGGGCACGGCAGCGGCCTTGCGTGCGGCGTGGGCACTGCCCGCGAGGGGCGCGCGTCCGCGCGTCGGTGCGGGTTCCGGCGTCTCGACTTCCATGTTGACGAGCTTCAGCAGTTGCTTCGCGGTCTTCGGATCCATTTCCTGCCAGCGCCCGGGGCGCAGGCCGCGGGGCAGGGTCACCATGCCATAGCGCACGCGGATCAAACGACTCACCTTGAGGCCGACCACTTCCCACAGGCGTCGCACCTCGCGATTGCGGCCTTCCTTCAGTGTGACGTGATACCAATGGTTTGCGCCTTCACCGCCCACATCCACCAGGGTATCGAATTTCGCCAGACCGTCCTCCAGTTCGATGCCTTCCCGCAGCCGGTCCAGAATTTCCTTGTCCGCGTTGCCGAGGACGCGCACGGCGTACTCGCGATCGATCTCGCTGCTCGGGTGCATCAGGCGGTTGGCGAGTTCACCGTCCGTGGTCAGCAGCAGCAATCCCTGGGTGTTGAAGTCGAGACGGCCGACGGCGATCCAGCGGCCGTTACGCAGGCGCGGCAGATGATCATAGATGGTGGGGCGGCCCTCCGGGTCGACGGTGGTGCACATCTCGCCTTCGGGTTTGCGGTAGATAAGGATGCGGCGCGCGCTGCCGTGGGCGGCGCCGGCGGACAAGGACTGGCCGTCCACGCGAATGTCCTGACCCGGGAGCACGCGCTGGCCGAGATTGGCCGGGGCACCGTCCACTTGGACGCGCCCCTCCTCGATCCAGCGCTCCATTTCACGCCGCGAGCCGATGCCGGCGCGCGCCAGGACCTTTTGCAGTTTTTCCGCGGTCGCGACCACGGCCGGTAGTTCGTCGGGCGGGGGGGATGCCGGCCGGCGCAGGCCACGGGATGGGCGCTTGGCACTGGCGGACGGCTTACGCTGTGTGGCGTTCGCGCGGCCTGGTTTAGCCTGCGTGTCCGCCCGGGGTCTGGGGTCTTGATGGCGGAGGGAGGACGCTGCGCGCCGACCGCGCGGCGCGGATTTTTTCCCGCTCACAGATGTTCCGCGGCCGCGCCCGGATCGGCGGCGACGGCTTCATTCACCGACTCATCGCTGACATCGGTATCGCCCGCGGGCCGGGTGGACCGATGGGCGGAACCTTCCTCGGAGACGTCATCGTCGTCGGACTCGCTATCGGTTTCGATGGCCATATGCGCCTGTGCGCCCTCGCCCACCGGCGGTTCTCCGTCCATGGGCAGGGAGAAATTCATTTCCGCGGCGATCTTCTCGATGTCGCGCAATTCCGCCAGGGGCGGCAACGCGTCCAAGCTCTTTAAGTTGAAGTGTTCGAGGAAGCCGCGGGTGGTGCCATACAGGGCCGGCCGGCCCGGCACGTCACGCGTACCGATCTGGCGGATCCATTCGCGGCCCAGGAGGGTCTTGATGATTTCGGAACTCACCGCCACGCCGCGGATATCTTCGATCTCGCCGCGCGTCACCGGCTGGCGGTAGGCGATGATGGCCAGGGTCTCCAACAGCGCGCGCGAATAACGCACCGGGCGCTCTTCCGACAGGCGCTGCAGCCATTCGGCGTACTTCTGTTTGCTCTGGAAGCGCCAGGCATTGTCGATCTGCATCAACTCCACGCCGCGCCCGGCGCAATCCTCGCCGAGCTCAACGAGTACTGTACGGATGTCGTCGCGCGCGGGGCGCGAGTCGTCCGGGAACAGCCCCAGCATCTTGTCGATGGTCAGCGGCTGGCCGGCCACCAGCAGCGCCGCCTCTATAATATTCTTCAATTCCGGATTGGATGCCAATGCCACGGCCTGCTCGTCACTCGCACTGGCGTTCTCGTTTTCGGGTGTCGTTTCAGTCATCAGGCAACCGCCTTTACGTGTATTGGGGCATAGGGTTCGTTCTGCACCAGGATCAGCATGGATTCCTTCAGCAACTCAAGTACCGCCATGAAGGTAATCACGACACCCATCTTGCCCTCGGTGACATCGAACAGCGTTTCAAAACTGACGAAGATGTCGCCATTCAGGCGCGCCAACACCTGGGTCATGCGCTCGCGCACCGACAAAGCCTCCATCAGCACGCGATGGTGGCGGCTCATTTCGGCGCGCTGCAGCACGCCGCGAAAGGCATCCAGCAATTCGAACAGGGAGACGTTGGGTTCGACGCGCCTGACCGGCGGCTTGTCGCATTCCACCAACGTCAGATGCACCTCGCGCCCGACACGTGGGCGCTCGTCGATATCCCCCGCCGCCTGACGATAGCGTTCGTACTCCTGCAAGCGGCGCACCAGCGCGGCGCGCGGATCTTCTTCCTCGTTTTCCGCTTCGACGGGGAGCGGCAACAGCATGCGCGATTTGATCTCCGCCAGCATCGCCGCCATCACCAGATACTCGCCGGCCAGCTCCAGACGCACCGTGGTCATAAGCTCGACATACACCATGTACTGACGGGTGATCTCGGCGATGGGGATATCGAGGATGTCGAGGTTCTGCTTGCGGATCAGATACAGCAGCAAATCCAGCGGACCCTCGAAGGTCTCGAGGATGATCTCCAGGGCGTCCGGCGGGATGTACAGATCCTGCGGCATCTGCATCATGTTCTCGCCGGCGACGATGGCGAAGGGCATTTCGTTCTGATGTGACACGGCGGGGGTGTTGGTCGGTTCGGTCATGCGCTATATCCCAGCCCCATGCTGCGGCGTACGTCGGCCATGGTCTCCTCCGCGGCGTCGCGTGCACGGCGACTGCCTTCGGCAATGATATTTTTCACCAGGGTCGGGTCTTGGGCGAGCGCCTCGCCCCGGTCCTGGATGGGCTTGAGTTCCGCCTGCACCGCGTCGATCACCGGCTGTTTGCAATCCAGGCAACCGATGCCGGCGGAGCGGCAACCTTCCTGCACCCATTGTTTCACATCCTCACCCGAGTACACCAGATGAAACTGCCACACCGGGCATTTGTCCGGATCCCCCGGGTCGGTGCGGCGCACGCGCGCCGGGTCCGTGGGCATGGTGCGGATTTTCCGGTCGATTTCCTCGGTGGTGTCCCGCAGGCTGATGACGTTGTTGTAAGACTTGGACATCTTCTGGCCATCCAGCCCCGGCATTTTCGGGGACTGGGTGAGCAAGGCCTGGGGTTCCGTCAAGATGGCTCGCCCGCCCCCCTCGAGGTAGCCGAACAGGCGTTCGCGGTCGCCGAGGGAGATGTTTTTCTGCTCTTCCAGCAGGGCGCGCGCCGTAGCCACGGCGTCGCGCTCGCCACGCTCGATAAAAGCGGTGCGCAGTTCCTGGAAGCGCTTGCCCGCCTTCTTGCCCATTTTCTTGATGGCCTCCAGGCATTTCTCCTCGTAGCCCGGCTCGCGGCCGTAGAGGAAATTAAACCGCCGGGCGATCTCCCGCGTGACCTCCACGTGCGCCACCTGGTCCTCCCCCACGGGCACCAGGCCAGCGCGATAAATCAGGATATCCGCGCTCTGCAACAGTGGGTAGCCGAGAAAACCGTAGGTCGACAGGTCCTTGTCCTTGAGCTTCAGCTGCTGGTCTTTATAGGTCGGCACGCGCTCCAGCCAGGACAGCGGGGTGATCATGGACAGCAGCAGATGCAACTCCGCGTGCTGCGGCACACGCGACTGAATAAACAGCGTGGCATTGCCGGGGTCGACCCCGGCGGCGAGCCAGTCGATGACCATCTCCCACACGCTGTCTTCGATAACGCGCGGGTCTTCGTAGTGAGTAGTGAGCGCATGCCAGTCGGCGACGAAGAAAAAACATTCGTACTCGCTCTGCAACCGCAGCCAGTTGCGCAACACACCGTGGTAGTGGCCGAGGTGCAGGCGCCCGGTGGGGCGCATGCCGG
>JAYUFH010000141.1:0-2171 GCA_043738765.1 Pseudomonadota bacterium
CTACGCAGCCCGAGCTACTGGCGCGCAAACAGATTGCCCAATTGTTTGAGGCTTGTCACAACCCGGCACGCCGGATGCTCCTGCAAACGATTTACGCCACCGGGCTACGCGTCTCCGAAGCGTGCGCGTTGCGGGTCGCCGACATCGACAGTGCGCCCGACCGGATGTGCGTCCGGGTGGTCGCGGGTAAGGGCGGCCATGATCGCTACACCCTGCTGCGACCGACGCTTCTCACACTTCTACGTGAATACGCGCGCCGTTACAGACCACGCGAGTGGTTGTTTCCCAACCAGACAGCTACAGCCACGCTAAACATTCAAACCGCCCAGCGCACCTACCAAGGTGCCCGTCACCGCGCACGCATCATGAAGAGCGGCGGCATCCATACACTGCGCCATTGCTTCGCCACCCACCTGCTCGAAGGCGGCGTCGATCTATTCACCATCCAGAAACTGCTCGGCCACGGTTACATCAGCACCACGAGCCGCTACCTGCACCTGATCAGCCCCCAGTTCGCCGCCCCACAGAGCGGCGACCCGCTCGACTTGTTGGCAGGACTGCCGATCCTCTCGCCGTAATCTCGCGCCATGGCCACGTTGGCCAATGGGTTGGCAAATGCGCTGCGCCAATTTGGTGCCGCATATCGGGCAGAGCATGCCCTCTCCACGCCGCAGTCCAAGGCGTGGCGGGCGATTGTTGCCTGCCGCACCGCCGCGCTCGGCGGCGCACGGCTCGCCTGTGACCATTGCCACCATGCGCATTGGCAATACCACTCCTGTCGCAACCGCCACTGCCCACAATGCGGTGCACGCGCCAAAGACGCCTGGCTGCAAGGCCGCGTTGCCGAAGCACTACCGGTGCCCTACGCGCATCTCGTATTCACCCTGCCACACCGTCTCAATAGCCTGTACGGTGCACGCCCGCGCTGGGTGATCGATACCTTGTTTGCCGCCACCGCGCAAACCCTAAGCGAATTCACCAACAACTCGAAGTGGATCGCTGGGGCTGATGTTGGCAGCGGTGACGGTGGCCGCAGCGGCATGATGCCCGCTTTCACCTTGATGCTGCACACCTGGACCCAAGACCTGCGGCGCCACATCCACGTGCATGCCGTGATGGCCTGCGGCGCGTTGGATCGCGACGGTAACTGGCATCTTCCCGCGAGAAGGCCCAACTTTCTGTTTCCGGTAGAGGCCTTGTCCTGCGTATTTCGCGGCAAGTTCATGGCCGCATTAAAAGCCGCGCGACAAGATGGGCGGCTCGACGTTGATCCTGAAGCGGAGGATGCTGCCTGGAACGCACGACACAAGGCGCTGTATCGCCATGAGTGGGTGGTTTATGCCAAGACCCCGCTGGGTGGGTCGGCGCAGGTGCTGGAATATTTGAGTCGTTACACCCATCGCACAGCGATTTCCAACGAGCGCATTGTTGCCATCAGCGACCGTGAGGTGGTGATTGCGGTACGCGCGGATGATAAAGGTGGCAAGCGACGTGAGCGGATCGAGGGTGGAGAGTTTGTGCGCCGCATCATGCTGCACGTGTTGCCGACGGGCATCAAACGCATACGACACTACGGCTTGCTTGCGTCGGCCTGCAAGACCGAGCGATTGGCCGAGGCGAGAGAGGCGTTGGCGATGCCGCTGGCAAATCCGCGCGCAATGGAATCGGCGCGAGACTTCATGCAGCGAGTGGCGAAGATCGATGTGTTGCGCTGTCCGGATTGCAGGATAGGAACGCTAAAGGTAGTGGAAGTGGTTGTGGGTCAACCGCGCTTGCCCAGTCCGGCTCTAGCGGTGCGGCGGCAGGCTTGTCGAGGACCGCCTTGAGATTAGGGTGGCGGATAGCGCAACGGCAAATGCCATGCGAGAAATCGAGCGGCAGGGGGTGGTGCGGCTGTTGCCACCCAACAGCCATCAACAACCCATGTTGTGTGACCTGGATGAGACGCAGGTCGCACGAAATCGGTGAGATGGGAACATCGCCATGCTTATCATGTCATCCCACCGGCAGCGTGTCGTGTCATAATTAACGTCATTGAGATAGCGGTAAAAACCAATCCCCTATCATGAGCGTCTCACAGGCGGTTTAGTCCAACGAGGTTTATCTATCGCGGGAGAAGTCAGTGGATCAATTTGCGTCGCCAGCGCGACAGATAAACGCTAATCGTTAGG
>JAYUFH010000142.1:0-15339 GCA_043738765.1 Pseudomonadota bacterium
TCGACAACAGGATGCCTCACGGATCGCCGATCTCTTCCCCGTGTGGAACCTCTCCTCGCCATGGGGAGCACCACCGGCGAGGTTGCTACTGGATGCGAGCATCCCTCCATTCAGAACCCCTCATGTGACTCGCGTGGCGGATCTGTTCCAGGCGTGGCAACTGGCAAACCCATGGGATATTCCTGCACCACACATACCGCTAGACGCGAGCATACCTCCAACGCTGACACCGACTGCCACCAGGCTCGCAGACCTGTTTCAGGCATGGGCGCTCACGACTCCCTGGTCGGTCCCAGCTGGACGCATCACGCTTGATGTCAGCCTGCCGCCATCACGGATACCTGAATCGACTCGGGTAGCCGACCTCTTCCAATCATGGAAGCTGTCCTCTCCGTGGTCCGTCCCGGCACCTCAACTCCCGATCGATACCAGCGTACCCCCGCTTCGGCAGCCTGCACCCTATCGGTCAACACTGTTCCAGCCCGACTGGATCATGGACGTGCCCTGGCTGTGGAGCAATCTGCTCAAGCAAACGCCCGCCTCCGTGGTGACCACGCCGCCTCCGCCAACCAGGACGCCGGATGCCACCAGGCTCGCGGATCTGTTCCAGTTATGGGCGCTCACGTCGCCGTGGGCCGCTCCAGCCGCGAGACTGTTACTCGACGCCAGTGTGCCGCCGCTCAGGACGCCTGCGACGTATCGCAGCAAACTCTTTCAACCTGACTGGTCGATGGACGCCCAATGGATCTGGGAGACACTCATCGAGCAACTGCCATCCGTGGTCGTCACGGTACCGCCGCCTCAACCGAGGACGCCTGATGCCTCGCGTGTATCGGATATCTATCCAGCATGGTCTCTCACGAACCCATGGGGTGCTCCACCGAGTCGCCTGGTACTCGACGCCAGTGTGCCGCCCACGAAAACTCCTGACGCCACACGTGTGGCCGACCTCTTCCAAGTGTGGTCTTTGGCCACGCCATGGTCCGCCACGTCTGCCAGAATCCCTCTGGATGCCAGCGTGCCGCCGTTGCGACAGCCTCATGTGACTCGCGTGGCGGATCTGTTTACGGCATGGCAACTCGGGAACCCATGGGCCGCTCCATCGCCTCGCCTGGTCATCGTCGCGCCTCCTCTTCTGCTCACACCGGCAGCGGCGAGGATCGCGGATCTGTTCCAGGCATGGCAACTGGCGGCTCCGTGGTCAGTCCCAGCTGGAAAACTTGTGCTCGATGCTTCGGTGGTACCGCTTCGGATGCCACCAGCCTACCGCGCCAAGCTCTTCCAGCCTGAGTGGTCGATGGATGCCCCATGGCTTTGGGATCAGCGGACCTGGGCCATGTATCGGGTATTGATTAGTTACATGCGGATGGTGCAGCTCTCCGCATCCATTCCCACCGCGAGCACCATCACCGGCGCATTGCCCACCGCGAGCAACGTGTCAGGCGCCTTGCCCACATCGACGAATATGACGGGGATGCTGTAATGGCTGACAATCGAGAACTCGCCTTAGTCCTGAAATTGGTCGCTGACCAGTTCCAAAGTGAGCTGAAGAAAACGAGTAGCGCCGTCGGGGAGTTTCAGAAATTCATCTCTGACTGGAAAGTGCAACTGACGGCCGTGAGCGCCTCACTCTTCGAGATCGCGAAGGCGACATCGACCTACGGAGACGAACTGCTCAAAGCCAGCCAGCGGACGGGTATCGGCGTGCAAGCGCTGTCCGGGCTGCAATTCGCCGTTGGCGTGTCCGACCTCTCGATGGACCAGCTCACGACCACGCTCAAAAAACTGTCCGTCAATATGGTCGAGGCGGCGCAGCAGACAGGCGCGGGCGATGTGATCTTTCGCCGCCTGGGACTCTCCGCGACCGACTCCACCGGACAACTGCGCCCAGTGCAAGACGTGCTGCTCGACTTGGCGGAAGCCTTTTCAAAATCCAGAGATGGGGCAAGCAAGGCCGAAGTGGCGGTCAAGCTGTTTGGCCGTTCCGGGCTTGAACTCATCCCCTTTCTGAACCAAGGCAAGGCAGGCATCAGTGAATTGATGGAGGTGGCGCAACGGCTTGGACTGACGCTCTCACAGGAGGACGCGGTGGCGGCCAAGAAATTTCACGAGGAATTCAAAATCCTGGAGGGCATGGTTCGCGGCATGACGTTCGCGGTCGGCAAAGAGCTGATTCCGGTGATGACGGATCTCATGAAACTGCTCAGCGCGTCCAATGCCTTTGCGATCTTCAAGCAAGGGCTCGACTTTGTTCGTGTAACGGTGGACGAGCTGACCACGTCGCTGAAGGGTTTATATGCGATTTCGCAGTTCGCTTTCGGAGCAGGCAAAGACGCGATGAGTTTTGACCAGCTCCTTGGACGGTTTAAGGAACTCAATTACGAGCGCAGGCAGAAAGCCTTTGAGATCGATCATCCTGGAGTGTTCACGCCAAGCGGAGGCAAGGATTCCCGGCCTGACATGGGGCATGGGCCTGATCCTACGCTCATCGAACGGCTCAAAGCGCAGCATGAGTTATTGAAGAAATACAAACAGGACTATCTTGAAATTCTGAAAGCCCAGTTTGCCACCGAGCGCGTGATAATTGAAACAGGCGTGCAAGCCGGGCAGACATTAGAAGTGGAGGCCGCGACTCAGCGCATGACCCTGCGAGGGCAGGAAGAGGAGGCGGTGCGACTGTCACTGGCTGAGCAGCTTGAGGCAGAAAATAAGTTCTATGCCCTACGCATAGCACTGGGATTCAAGGATGCGCAAGATCGGATCAAGGTTGAGGCGGACCACGAGAAGCAACTGCAAGACATCAATCAGAAGATCATTATTAATGCGGTACAGACGCGAACCGCGATCTTGCAAGGACAGAATGAAATTGACCAGGCGAAGAGTCAATCGACTCAGCGTAATTTGCAGCTGCTCTTTACCGGCAGCAATGCCATTGCGGCCGACCTCAAGAAAGAGCGCGACGATCTTATTGCCAATGAACAAGCGTGGGTGCAGTACTACAAAGAGATCGGGGGCGATGCAGAGACATTATACGGCTACAAGATGGACCTGCTCCGCGCACAACTCGCCGAAGAACTCAAACTCACGAAACGTCAGGCGGCGGAGCTGCTCCTGATCTGGGGCGGGAACAATAGCAATGAAAGCGTCAGGGCGAAAGAGATTCTCTCCGAATCATCAAAGAACGATCTGCAAAAGGAAACGGCGAGGCTCAACGCCATGAGCCAGGCGACGAAGAACCTTCAGGAAACGGGGCAGGATTTCTTTGGCAGCTGGGCGAAGGGCATGCGCGATTATGCCAATGAAACAGGGAACGGGTTCAACCTCGCCACAGACATGGCCAGACGCACCGCGCGCGCGATGGAGACGAGTTTCAAAAGCTTCTTTTTTGATGCGATGAGCGGGAAAATACAGACCCTCAAAGATCTGTTCGCGAGCCTCCTCGATTTCACGAAAACCATTATGTCGCAAATTGCCGCGACGATGCTCACCAAGCAGCTCTCGAACGCATTCGCCGGTGGGTTTGGTGGATTTGGCGGTGGTGGTGGGAGCAGTGAGGTCTCGGGAATGATGGCGGGATTTTTCCCCAGCCGGGCCACTGGAGGCGTGGATAATTGGGGTTCTGGAACACTGGCGGTACTGCATGGGGTGGAGGCGACCGTGCCGCTCCCTGATGGCCGTTCGATCCCCGTGACGATGCGTGGGCAAGGCGGGGCAGGAGGCGTCTCGGTCCCGATCACCATCCAAGTGATCAACCAAGTGCAGGGCGCTGGCGTGGAAGCGCAGCAAGGGACGGGCGCGGACGGCATGCAACAGATCCGCATCTTTGTGCGGAAGGAAATGCAATCGGCGATGTCAGACGGCACGATGGATAAATCGATGTCGCGGTATGGTTCCACTCCGAAACCGATAGGGCGGTAACGATGGCAGTGTGGCCAGTCACCTTACCTCAGTCGATCAGTTGGCAAGGGTACGCACGGCGCATCAAGGACACCCGCGTGCGGACGCCGATGGACGCCGGGCCCCCCAAAGTCCGATCCAAGTATCGCGCCTCCATCATTGAGCACGATATGCCCATCGTCTACCTCACGAAAGCGCAGTGGGTAATCCTGGAGACGTTCTACAACACGACGCTGACGAACGGCGCATTGCCGTTTGATTGGACGGATCCCATTACCGGATCGGCTGTGACATTCGGATTTAAAGCGCCGCCGGTGTTTGGCTCGATGCTGGGGCCGGATACCATTCAGGTGACCCTACCGCTGGAGGTCTTACCCTAATGCCTCGTCCGCTGTCAGCCGCGCTCAAAGCCGCCATGTACGCCCAACAGACCGGCGAGGTCTTGCTGGCCATGACCACGATTACGCATCCATCGATTCTCAATGGACCGCTGCGCGTCGTGAACGACCTGCAAAATTTCGTGAGTTCGGGCAATACCTACGTGGCGCTGCCGTTTCAAATTACGCTCCCCGCAGACGGGGAAACTGGACGCCCATCCTTGCGTCTGGTGATCGATAACATTGATCGCTCGATGGTGATTGCCATTCGCAGCATTCCGCCCAGCTCGCCACCGACAGTGCAAATTGATCTGGTGCTGGCGTCCACGCCGAACGTCATTGAGATTAGCTTTCCAAACCTCACGCTTCGCAATGTGGACTATGACCAATTTGTGATTCAAGGGGACCTGGCGCTCGACGAAGATGATCTGGAGCCGATCCCCTATCAATCGTTTACGCCACAGCTGTTCCCAGGATTATTTTAATGGACGACCACGCACTCGCAGCCATGATCGGCGTGCCCTTCAAGGAGAAGGGCCGGGATATGTCCGGGTTTGATTGCTGGGGCGCATGCAGTTACGGGCTGAAGCATGTGTTCAGTGTGACGGTTCCAAGCTATACGGAATCCTACACGACCACGCGCGAGGGCGAGGAAATCGCCGCGCTCATCGGACGTGAATCGACGGGGTGGGATGAGATCCCCATCCAGGACGCGCAGCCTGGTGATGTGTTGATCCTCAGGATCAAAGGCTATCCCTGGCACTGCGGGCTCGTCCTGGACCCACCCTATTTTCTGCATGCGGATCGCGCCACAGGCACGGTAAAAGACCGCTGGGATTCGATCCGCTGGTTGCAGCGTATCGTGTCGGTGCATCGGCACCGATTGGAGCGGGCCGTATGACAGGGGAACCCACAGGAGAACTCCGGCTGATCGCCTGCCCGCACGTCTTCTCCGTCGAGAAGGGGAAGATTGATGTGGTGCGGCCAGTGGGCGGATCCGTAGCCGATATTTTGCGATCGCTCGCGTGGACGAGAGAGCACGAGTCGGTACGGGCCTACGTCGATGGCGTGCTGGTCCAGCAGGCGGAGTGGGAATATGTCCTCCCTCGCGCTGGTCAGTCAGTTGTGGTGCGGGCGATTCCCATGGACGGTGGAGGCGGGAAAGATGTCCTGCGGATCGTCGCGATGATCGGCGTGATCGCCCTCGCGTTTGCCATGCCCGCCCTGGTCGGCTTAATCGGAGTGGGCGCGGCGCTCTTTGCCGGGACAACGGCTGGGGCGCTGATCCTTACCGTGGGGACCAGCATTGCCGGCACGCTTTTAGTCTCCGCCCTGATCCCTCCGACTCAGCCGAAGTTGAACGCGCTCTCAGGGCTGACGAACAGCAGTAATACGCTCTCGCTCAATGGCGTGTCGAATCAACTCACCCCGTACGGCCCCGTGCCGCGTGTGTACGGCAAGCACCGCATATTTCCGCCGTTGGGTGCGCTTCACTATACCGAGGTGGTGGGCGATCAGCAGTTCATTCGCGCCCTGTTTTGCCTGGGATCTGGGCCGCTCGATATCTCCGATATCAAGATAGGGACCAACGCCCTGGCGATATTCCAAGATGTCCAGATCGAAATCAATCAGGGCTATCCCAACGACCGGCCTCATACGCTCTACCCCAATGCGGTCAGTGAAGAGCCGCTCTCCATCCCGATGCTGGACGGTGTGACCCATATCCGTACCAGTAAAGATGGGGCCACCGAGTTATCCGTGGATGTCACGTTGCTGGGGCTCTGGCTCGATCATAAGGATGGGCCACAAATGACCAACGCCGAGTTTCTGGTGGAATATCGCAAGGTGGGGGATACGGCGTGGATCGCCATCGGGGCATTGCCCGTCCCCGCATCGCTGACAACGACGCTGCCTGCCGCGAACAGCAATCTCTACTACCGGGAGGTCGGCTCAGGCTCACCCGATAGTAATAACTACAGCATTGCCTACGTTGATCAAGGCGACACGGGCGTACCCGTCGGACCCCTGACTGCCACCAATGTGGGGCGGCAGTACGCCTTTAACGTCGGCATCAGCCTCGTGGGTGGAGTGTATCCGACGGCGGCCCAAGTGATGGCCTTTCTCCAGGGCGCGAGCTTTTTAAACTATCTGTCCTTCCGCGATGACTACTCAACCTTTGTCTCTGTGCTGAATGTGAAACTCGCGCCAGGGAACGACGGATCTGGGCGCGTCGTCCCCATGCCGCCGACGAACCTGTCAGGCGGGAAATATCTCGATCCGTCGTTTTTCCTGACAGACAATCGTGTGACGCAGTTTACACACGCCCTCACCTGGAAAACTCCTGCTCCGGCAAAATACGAAGTGCAAATGAGAAAAGTCGGGTTGGGCGCCGACCCGAACCGGCATGACACGTCATTCTGGACGGCCCTCCGGACCATACTGGGAGGAACGAGCGTGGTGCCGGTGGGCATGGCCAGTATCGCCATGCGCATTCGTGCAACCGATCAATTACACGGCACGTTGCAATCGGTCAACTGCCTCGCGCAGTCCATTCTCCCTGACTGGAACGGGTCGGCATGGGTGGTGCGTCGCACGAGCAATCCCGCGGCCATCTTCCGCGATATCCACCAGGGGACGGCGAACGCACGGCCCAAGCCTGACAGCCGTATGGATCTCCAGACCATCCAGGACTTCTCAACGCGCTGTACCCAGTTTGGCTTCGAGTTCAACGCCATCGTCGATTTCCGCTCAACCGTCGAGCAGCTCGGTCGCGATGTGTTGGCCGCGGGACGCGCGACGCCAGCCTATCGTGACGGCAAGATGTCCTGTACCGAGGACATTCCACAATCGATTCCAGCCCAGGTGTTGACGCCGAGAAACTCGTGGGGATTCAAAGCCACGAAAATATTTGCTGATCAGCCGCATGCACTCAAAGTGCGGTTTGCCAATGCCGACACGCTCCAGCAGGACGAAATGTTTGTGCTCGCCGACGGATACGGGATGACCGGTAAAGACACGATCAGGCGCGATGCGTTCGGAGTGGTCACCACCCTGCCTGAAGCCACGAAATTTGAATCCGTGGAAGCGGGGCTGGGGGTCAACAATACGAATCAGATCTTTAAAATCCATCGCTATCATCTGGCGGTGCTGGCGCTCCGGCCGGAGACCTATCATCTCTCCTGCGATTTCGAGCAGCTCGTGATGCGCCCGGGAGACCTGGTGCATCTCCATCAACCCGTGGCGCTGTTCGGCCTCTCCAGCGGACGCATTAAGTTGATCACCACGGACGCACTGGCGAGGGCGACGACGATCACTGTTGATGAACCCGTGACCATGCAAGGCGGGCAGCGCTATGGCGTGCGGTTGCGGATGAAAGACGGCACGCAGATCCAGCGAGAAGTGCAGAACGTGCCAGGAGAACAATACACCCTCACATTCTTGGAGCCTGTCTAACATGCGACACCTTCTTCGATCCATCATCTTCGCATCGATAGTAGGGATCGCCTCGCTCGCCTCGGCGCAGAGCTCGGAACAGGTCAATACGCTCAGCGTGCAAACGCTCGTCAACAAAACCTTCACGGCGCCGATCATCAATGGCGGGTCCATCACCGGGTCCATCGCCGGATCGGCCACCTATTCCACGCCGATCCTGACGAGTCCGACATTCAACGGTGCGATTTTAGGCAGCGCCTCATGGGACAGCCCAGGATCGATTGGGAACCTGACGCCTGCCACAGGGAAATTCTCGACGCTCACGGCCACGACGGCGTTGATCCAGGGAACCTGCCAATTCCTCTCAGGCACGGGCAGTCCTGAGACGGTCGTGACCGCGCCGGTGTGCAGCGAGTATCACCGGACAGACGGCTCAAGCGGCACGACGTTTTATGTCAAAGAGACCGGAGTCGGGAATACGGGATGGTCCGCCGTGGCTCCGTCGAGCGTCACCTGGTCGGCACCGGGCACCATCGGATCTGGCACGCCGAATACCGGCGCGTTTACGACACTCTCCGTGACCGGGCAATTCACGAGCACCCTCGCCACCGGCACTGCGCCATTGGTGATCACGAGCACCACAAAAGCCACCAATCTCAACGCCGATCTGGTCGATGGGGCAGACTGGGCTGCGCCTCTGGCCATCGGCACCACGACACCGGCAGCGGGTACGTTTACGACGGTGACGGGGACCACCTCCTTGGTGCAGGGCACCTGCAAATATCTGTCAGGTGCGGGGAGTCCTGAAGGCGTCGCCACGGCACCCGTATGCAGCGTCTATCTCAGGACTGACGGAGCCAGCGGCACCACGATTTACACCAAAGAGGTCGGGGTCGGGAATACGGGCTGGAATACCATCGGCAGCTCCTCGGTCAATTGGGCCGTGCCGGGCGCCATCGGCTCGACGACGCCGAACACCGGCGTGTTTACGGCCGTGACCGCCACCAGGAGGATCAGCCCAGGCGTATCCGACACCTATGGGGCGACGATTGCCATTGATTCAGCCACCGACTTCCACATCATCGCGGCCACGAACAGCACGGATTTTACGATCTCCAATCCGACCAATGCGCTGACGGGAGCCTGGCTCACAGTCCAAGTAGAAAACCGGAGCGGCGGCGTATTGGGCACGGTGACCTGGGACACGCTGTACAAAATGGCGAGCTTTACGAAACCGAAGAACGGCACGAATCGCTCGGCGACATTCCGGTACAACGGGACGAACTGGGTCGAGATCAATTGCTCGCCCGAGGTGCCGAATGGGTAGGGTGCTCATTGCCCTGATCGTGCTGGTGATCGTGATGCTGTCAGGCCGTGAGGCCTATGCAGACGGCACACAATACAGCCCGACATGCAATTCCATCGCCTGGAAGGCCAACACGGAGCCGGATCTGGCTGGCTATCGTCTCTACGATCACCCGACACTTGGAGGGACGCCGACGCTGATTAAAACCTTCGGCGCGCAGGTCACCACCGCCACCTGCGCCTCGCTCGGGCTGAATGCAGGCCAGCACTATTTCTCGATCAGCGCCATCGATACGTCCGGGAATGAGGGCGTGCGATCAGCCGACATTCCATTTGTGATCGTCAATAATAATCAGGTCAGCAATCTCGTCATTACCGTCATTAATGCGACGGACATGACGCTGGCGTGGACCGAGGTGGACGATGGAACCGGCGCGCCCGCCACATATGATGTGCGCCTTGCCACGCCGACCATCAACTGGCCCACCGCCTCCAGCGTCACTGCCGGGACCTGCTCGACGCCTGTGGCGGGGACGACCATCGGGGCCACCAAGAGCTGCACGGTGACGGGTCTCGCGACCACAACCCCGTATCAATTCCAGCTCGTGCCCTATCGAGGCACGCTCGGATCAGGCACGGTGGTGTTTGGCCCACTGTCCAACATCGCGTCAGGCACCACCGGCTCAGCGGTCCCTGTGACCACGAGCCGCTATATCATTACCAGCGATAATTTCAATCGTGCGAACAATACCAGCCTCGGCGCGTCGTGGACGGTACAGTTTAGCCTCCCATGGTCGATTGTCTCCAACGTGCTCCAAACGCCGACCACGCCTCCGGTCACCTCGCGCCAGGTGCATACCGCGGTGATGCCAGATCGTCAATGGGCCTGCGTGACCGTGGCCACGATCGGAGGGACGGCGCAAATTTGGACGGGTGTGACCCTCAGAACCAGCACGAGCGCAGACACGCAATACCAGTTCCTCGCGTCAAGAAATACCGCGTCGAGATCGCTCATCGAAAAGCGCGTAGGGGGCGTGCTCACCACGCTGACATCAGAAAATGCCACGACATGGGCGAACGGTGATCAGGTCTGCGGAGAGGCCGATGGCACGACGCTCAGGCTGTATCGCAACAGCACCCTCATCTTGACCGTCAGCGATTCGTCCATCGCGTCAGGGTCCGCCGGGGTGCAAGGATATCTCGACACGGCTGGGGTGAGCACGAACTTGCAGCTTGACAATTTTCAAGCAGGCGGATTCGACGATCGGATTACGCTCTTTACCGATACGTTCACCAGGAGCAACGGGGCGCTCGGCTCTGACTGGCAGGGCGGCTATCCCAGTCGAACGTCCGCCACGATTGTGAGCAACGCCGCGGTTGCCTCATTAGTCAACTCAGAAACGCTCGATACCTTTGCCACCCTGAGCCTCCCGAACGATCACTGGATCGAGGCGACGGTGTCTACCCTCAGCGCAAGTGGAGGATGGAATGCGTTCATTCTCGCGCTCCGCGCTGCGGCACCACCAGGCACGGCCCGGTACACGTTTTCGGTGACGAACCAATCTGGGGCCTACGGAACCACGCTCTATGGGCCGAGCGGTATCATCGCGCAGATGGCGAACGCCTGGGTGTCAGGTGATGTGGTGCGGGCTGATGTCAAGGGTTCGACGCTGAGGATCTACCAAAACAATTTGCTCATCATGACGGTGACCGATACCGCCATCGGGACAGGGGCTCGCGCCGGGTTCGGCGTGTATTCCGCGACAAACGTCGCCAATGTAGCCCTCACCACGGTCTCCATCGGATCGTTCGCCAGTGCCGTAGCGGATAGCTGCGGGTGCGATCAACACTAGGATTCTATGGCCATCATTACCACATGGTCCTTGCAATCGCCGAACGCGCAAGCATGGCAACCGAGCATTGATCCCTACGGCACGGTGACGTTTGCGCCGGTTGGGGCGGTGATCACGGTCACGCCTCCGGTCTACGCCGACGAACTCAGCGCCTCAGTGGTCTATACCCCCACGATCAGCAACACCGGCATCCTCACGCTCACGAGTGGCGCCGATACGGGGCAGCTCCGGGCTGCGCTCGTCGATGTGAACGGCGCGCAGTACCTCGCCTGTGTCTCGCGAGGCATCGCCTTCTATCGCGCCCCTCAAGTGAATGCGGGAGATTTATTCACGTTCGGGCTCTACACGATGGAGAGCGTACCCGTGCTGGTCAAATCGATTCAGCCTGGTGCCGATCTCACGGCCATGGTGTCGTTCGTCGATGCCGCGCCCGGCGTGCATCAGGCGGCGACGGGGATCATCCCCCCGTTCAACAGCCATATTACGTTGCCGCGTACCGGCATCGATCCGGTACCGCAACCCAAGATCGACCGCATGGCCTCCGATGAAACCGTGATGATCCGCAGTACCGATGGATCGCTCACCCCTCGGATCGTCATCAGCCTGCATCTGCCATCTGGATCCGCTGCGCCGGCCGAGCACCTAGAGGAACAGCATCGCCTTGCCGGCAGCAGCTCCTCATGGGAGCGGCAATTGTTCTCCGCCTCCTCCATTGCGGAGATCTCGATTTATAACGTGCGGGAAGGGCTGAACTACGATATTCGCCTGCGCACCATCGGGAGTGCGGGCCAAACCTCCCCGTGGACGACCGTGTTGACCTATGCCGTCGTCGGGAAAACGTCTCCCCCGCCCGATGTGACCGGCCTCTCGATCAACGGCCAACAGCTCGTCTGGTTGTATCCAGATCCCCCGCTCGACCTCGCCGGGTTCCGCGTGCGCGTGCATGTGGGCCAGCGTATCAGCTGGGGCGATGCGTTGCCGCTGCACGATGCACTCGTGAGCCAATCCACCTTTACCTTGTTTCGCGATACGGGGCAGCGGACCTACCTGGTCAAGGCCGTCGATACCTCGGGCAATGAAAGCCTGAATCCCGCCACGTTCTTTGCGGACTATGGGGCCCTGCAATTCCAAAACGTCGCGGAGCTGGTCGATTTCAAAACCTCGGGATTCCCAGGCACGATCACGAATGGCACAGTGATCGGCGGATCGCTCGTGGCCAACTCCGATACGCTGTTTTGGAAATCAGATGGGCTGCCGTTCTGGACGTTCGACGACGCCATCATGTGGCCTGGCACCTATGTGGAAATGTCCTATACCGCCCTGATCACGCCGCCCTATCAATGGCTCGGAGGCGTCCTCTACCTGGCCCTCGATATCACCGCCAACGGGTACCGCGTGGACTATGCGCAGGACAGCGGCGCGCCGTTCTGGGGCGATGCCGCCGCCCTCATGTGGGTGGACGATAACAAGCTGTTTTGGTCCGGTCTCCCGTCGGCCTTTGCCACATGGCCAGGCAAACTGTCTGGCTATACGCGCCAGGCCTATCAGTTCCGCATTACGACGTACGGCGGGAATATTCAGGGCACCATCGCGCAGTTCCAAGCGATTTTCGACATGGTGGATATTGAGGAGCGGTTGTTGAATGTGCGGATTGCCGACGATGGCTCGACGCGCCTTCCGGTCACCAAGCCGTTTGCAGCGATCCTGATTGTCTCACCGACCCTCGTGGAGGATGGTGGATCAGCGGTCCGCATTCGCACGCTGGACAAGGAGGTCCGAGGCCCGCTGGTCGTGGCGGTCGATAGCAACGGCGGTCTGGTCACGGGGCATGCAGATTTTATTGTGAAGGGGTACTAAGGAGACAACATGGCGATATTACCGGCAGCAGGATACCTCTCAAATGCGGCGCGCAAAGAAGGCGAGGCGAAGCAGTCCCTCGAAGATCTGGTCGCCTCCGTCAAACAAATGCCTGGCTCGGGCGTGGCGGAAACGACGCTCACCATGGCGAGTGGGTCGATCACGCCCCCGAGCGGCGGCCCTGGCTCGTTTACGGTGGACACCGAAGCGTTAGCGTCCACGGGCAATCTCACCAATATCGTCCAGACCAACTTGCCGGATGGGTCGATGCTCCTGATCGCGTGCGCTAATGCCGCCCGCAACGTGGTAGTCAAACACGCCGCGGGTGGGGCGGGGCAGATCATGCTGCGGTCAGGCGCGGACATGACCCTCAGCCTCACGACCAGCTCGCTGCTCCTCATCCGGAACGGATCACTCTGGACAGAGGTGTTCCGGGCCGGGAACGAATACCTGGAATCAGGCTTGGTGAGCGCGGATCCGACGGCGGCGCTCGGCGTCGTGAGCAAGCAGTACGCGGATCAGCACGGATTTACGACGGGGGACGTGAAGCTGACCTTGAAAACCGTCGCCGACACCTCGTGGATCTTGATGAATGATACCTCCATCGGCGATGCCAGCAGCGGGGCCACCGGGCGGGCCAATGCGGACACGTTGGCGCTGTATACGCTGCTCTGGACCAATATCATTGACGCCTGGGCTCCGGTCAGCACGGGACGTGGCGCGAGTGCCGCCGCGGATTTTGCCGCGCACAAAGCGATGGCCCTCCCGAAAGCCTTGGGCCGTGCGCTGGCGATTGCAGGGACCGGAACATCCGTAGAGTCTGGATCGAACGCCGGGGTGGATACCGCGGCGGACACGCTCACGGTGCTGACCAATAACACCAAGTGGATCACCGGCATGCCCGTGGTGTTCACCCTCTCGTCCGGCACGATCACCGGACTGACGACTGGCACCACCTACTATGTGGTGCGGAATAGCTCGACCCTCATCAAACTGGCTTCGACGCTCGCGAATGCGCAGGCCGGCACGGTCATCGATATGACGGCGAAATCGTCTCCCGTCTGGACGATCACCTATAGCACGATGGCCCGGATACTCGGAGAACATGGGGGAGAGGATGCGCACGCGATCAGTAGCACGGAGCAGTTGGCGCACGTGCATGCCACCACGAAGATAGGCATCGCTGGCAGCGGGAGTGCTGAGGGCTGGGCCACGGCAGCCACAAACAATTCATTTGGCAATTCGTCGAGCACGGGAGGCAATGCAGCCTTGAATATTTGGGAGCCCTCAACCTTTATGAATGTGATGGTGAAACTATGAAAACCACATTGGTCAGCGTGGATGAATGGGGGAACGGCTATTGTGTGATCACACGTGACGACGGGACCACGTTCGGACAGCAGTTTACCGGCCTTCCGGTCGACGATCCAGCGGCGTTCAAAGCGCATATCGAGAAGCTGGCCGTCGAGGCCGTGGTGCGCACGACGCCGCCGTCACCGCGATTGAAAAATCCCGCTGTGATGGCGCGGATCGGCGTCGAGATGATCGTGGACGATGCCAAGCTGAAGCTATAGGAGGCACCATGACGGACGCAGAAGCCATGATGATCTACGACGAGTGCGAGCGGTTCAAGATGTATCAGGATATTGATGGGAACTGGACGGTAGGTATCGGCCACAACATGAGCGAGAAGCCGATCTCGAAACTCGTCTCTCGGACCATGTTCATGGAGGACCTCGCGGACGCCATCGACGATGTGCACCATTGTTGTTCGGTCTACGACGAACTGAGTAGGCCCCGGCAGTTGGTCATGATCAACCTGGCGTTTAATCTTGGACGGGTACGGCTCAGTAAGTTCGTGCGGTTCCTGGGCGCGCTCCACATGGGGCATTGGGACGAGGCCGCGAATGAAATCATGAATAGCGAGGCGGCGCGCAAGCTCCCGGCGCGGTATGGCCGCTTGGCGAAGATGATGCGAGAGGATGTGTCGATATGGGTATAACGCGCGAACCAGGACAGAAGCTGAATCAATGCCCGTGGTGTCTCATGGTGTATCCGCACGACAAGGGCTACATCCATTCGGTGCAGGAGTGCCAGCAACGCGAGAGAGAGATCCCTCGCACACGAAAGGATCGCCATGGACAATGAAGATGAGGTGACCTTGCGAGCGTTTGGGAAATCCGTCTCCATCAAGGGGCTGGGGACGATATTCGTCATGGTGGTGCTGATCTTTGCCAGCGGGCTGGCGTGGATGCTGTACGACCTGTCGCACTCTGCGGCGCTCGCCGTGGAGAAGGCCTTGATCGTGCAACAGCAAATTGCCATTGAGCATAAAGCCATTATCGACTCGGCGCTCGCCATCAAGCTGAATCAAGAGGTGATCTTAGACGGGATGAGGAAAATCGATAGCAGTGTGAAAACGCAGAACTGGATTCTGCTGGCTGATCCCGTGGAGAAAGCGGACATCAAGCAACGCATGGCGATGCCGAAGGAACTACGCGAACTGGGCGTGCGAGAACGACAACCATAGGAGGGGCCATGGCAGACGAACCGATCACCTCAACACCTGACGTGTCTGAGGTCAAAACGAATACCAGCATCCAGACGGTGACCACTGG
>JAYUFH010000143.1:0-2170 GCA_043738765.1 Pseudomonadota bacterium
TTCGCCGTCAAGCACCCAAGGTGGGAGCCGAGTGCGTGAATTGCGCATGCTCGGATCTGTGCGGGGGGCGCCCAGCAATGGGCGTCCCTACCGCGATCCGGCAGCAACACCGCAGCAGGTGAACGTGGTGGTGCCGGTGCGCCCGCTGCCAGAGCGTTCATGTGCGGGCGGCGCCAGCCGAACAGCAGGTTCGCGTAGATGCAGCTGTCCACAGCGATGGCCGCCACCGACACACCAGACTCCAGGCTGAGTGCCACCAACGCGCTTGAACTCCGCGATGTGCTCTCGGCGCCGGCGTGGCGCCCTTACGGCCTGCTTGGATATGATTTGCGTTAACGGCTTGATGCACACCGTTGCGAGAGTGCTCGGTCAGGCGATCGCGCTCATCTGCTCGCCGATGGGCAAGAGGGCCTTGACGCTGCGCTTACGTTGCAGGCGCAATCTATCTCGGACTTATGGCATCGTGACTCTGTTGGTTGGTATCAGTGCGGGCCGCAAAAGGAGGTGAGCCCGAGGCCGTTCAGCAATTCACTTGTGCGCCAGCCCTATCGTCCACGACCTCGCTGAATCCCGTCCACGATCAGCCATGAATACCGTCCAGGAATGGCTGAAATGCGCACTACGCACGAAGGTCGGGCAAACACTCACGCAGCGACGGTGCTGATGCGAGAGTGTGCGCCGATCACTGACTCCCGGACGATTGTTGCGAAGCAATCCACATGGGGTCGGTGCCAGAGGTCCCCACCTGCGCGGCGAGCGCATGTAAGGCGGCCTCCAGCGCAATTGCACCGATTGCACCTTGCTCAAACTCAATGCGAATGCCCAAGGCCTTTGCAGGGGGAGGTACAAAAATCGACGCCCACGGTTTGCCCGCGCGCGGGATCTTGATTTCTCGTTCGAGCGCGGCTGGCGGAGGGTTGCCAGGCAAATTGCACAGAGTGGCGAGAACCTGCTTCGGGTTGCCAGGACGGTAGGACGCAATTATTGCTGCGGCCCGCATTAGCGTGCCCTGTGGATCTTCCGTCAACGCCTTGGACAGCTGCGCCTCCCACTTTACGCGGATGTCCGCGGGGCTCTTGAATGCCTTTATCACCTGGTCTGGTAGATTTGCGAGACGGATAAGTCTGGCCACTTCGGATTGATCCAAGTCGATTGCTTCGGCGAGCTGTCCATTTGACGAGAAAATCCCCTCCGCGCGAATCAGCTTGAATTGCATGCCGCGCTCGTAGGGGGAACATTCGTGCCTGTGAGAGTTCTCCTTGTTCATTTGGAGAACCAGATCAACATCGCTCACGGCCCCGACAATTGCCGAAACCTTGAGGTTGTGCTCAAAGCAGGCGCGGTGGCGGCGATGCCCGTAGACGATTTCGTAGCGAACGGAACTACCGTCCGCAGCTTCGCGAACCTTGATAGGGCTGAGGTTGCCTTTCGTCGCGAGAATGTCGGCCTTGAGGGTGTGAAACGCCGCACTTTCCCAGTTGAACTCCAGACGGTTTGCGTATCGGCTTGGTGCGACTGCGTTAGGGTCCAAGCTGACCACGCGGACTCCATCCATCGCCTCATTGGCGGAAGTCGTGCGGTCGGACCAACCCAGCGGCCTCTGGATATCAGCCGCGGATGCCGGGACCGACGACAGGTGCGAGATTTGGTTCGTCATCACGCGCTCCCTTTCTTCAGCATCCGCCAGGTCGTTCTTGGTCATCTGTCCGTCTCCAGTGTGTCGTCATCGATGCCAGGCCCGCGAACTGGGCAGGACGGGTGTGCCGCATGGGCAAACGGGACAAAGCGCTGAGTACCTCACCCGAGGCGTTACATCTTCGTGCAGCCGGAAATGAAGCACCGAAATATCAGCGTTCCTTGCACATGCAGGCACGTTCGTTATCGGCGCGTTGGCCTCCAACTGAATGTGTGGAGCAGGAAGTACGGCCGGCGACGTGATTGATTCACTTGAATGCCGGCACAGACGTCACAAGGGTTATCAGACCGAGGCGTTTGGAACGGTTCCAAACGGACATTGCAGGCCCGTGCATGGACGAGTTGGCGCGAGCGCTCCACTCGTTGATGTCCGGCCCGCTCCGACCAGGCGTTTCGAAAGTACCAGATATGACCCGGCGCAACGGTGGTCGCCGTCGGCTAAGAATCAACAAGGGACCACCGCTGCTAGCGATGG
>JAYUFH010000144.1:0-2169 GCA_043738765.1 Pseudomonadota bacterium
TATCTGTCCCAGGAACCGCAGCTCGACCCGAAGAAAGACGTGCGCGGCAATGTGGAAATCGCCGTGGCGGAAACCAAGGCGCTGCTCGACCAGTTCAACGAGATTAGCATGAAGTTCGGCGAACCCATGAGCGACGATGAAATGAACAAGCTCATGGAGGAACAAGGCAGGCTGCAGGAAAAAATCGACACCGCCGGCGCCTGGGAGCTGGACCGCAAGCTGGAGATCGCCGCCGATGCCCTGCGCCTGCCACCGTGGGACGCGGACGTCACCAAGCTCTCCGGCGGCGAACGCCGGCGCGTGGCGCTGTGCCAACTGCTGCTGTCCACCCCCGACATGCTGCTGCTGGATGAACCCACCAACCATCTGGACGCGGAATCCGTGGCGTGGCTGGAGCGCTTCCTGCACGGCTACGCCGGCACCGTGGTGGCGGTGACCCATGATCGTTATTTCCTCGACAACGTCGCCGGCTGGATACTGGAGCTCGACCGCGGCCACGGCATACCCTGGGAGGGCAATTACTCCTCTTGGCTTGAGCAAAAGGAAAAGCGCCTGGAGACGGAAGAAAAAACCGAAAACGCCCGCATGCGCGCCATGAAACAGGAGCTCGAGTGGGTGCGCACCAATCCCAAGGGCCGGCACGCCAAGAGCAAGGCGCGCATCGCGCGTTACGAAGAAATGGCGTCGCAAGAAGCGCAGACGCGCAATGAGACCAAGGAAATCTTCATCCCCGCGGGCCCGCGCCTGGGGGACCTGGTGGTGGAGGCCAGCGGTATTACTAAAAGTTTCGGCGAGCGCCTGCTGATCGACAACCTGTCGTTCAACCTGCCGCGCGGCGGCATCGTCGGCATCATCGGTCCCAACGGCGCCGGCAAGACCACCCTGTTCCGCATGATCACCGGCCTCGAAAAACCCGACGCCGGTGAAATGCGCATCGGTCCCACGGTGCAACTGGCCTATGTCGACCAGAGCCGCGACACCCTGGATGGCAACAAGACTGTGTGGCAGGAAATCTCCGACGGCCAGGACAATATTCTCCTGGGCAAGGTGGAGGTCTCCTCCCGCGCCTACGCCAGCCGCTTCAACTTCAGGGGCTCAGACCAGCAGAAGTTCGTCAAAGACTTGTCCGGCGGCGAGCGCAATCGTGTACACCTGGCCAAGCTGCTGAAGAGCGGCGGCAACCTGCTGCTGCTGGACGAACCCACCAACGACCTGGACGTGGAGACCCTGCGCGCCCTGGAAGAGGCGCTGCTGGATTTCGCCGGCTGCGCCGTGGTGATCTCGCATGATCGCTGGTTCCTCGATCGTATCGCCACCCACATCCTGGCCTTCGAGGGCGACAGCAAGGTGCTGTGGTTCGAGGGCAACTACGCGGACTACGAAGCGGATAAGCACCGCCGCCTCGGTACTGACGCGGACCAGCCTACGCGCATCAAATACAAGAAACTTACTCATTAGTGCGCGCGTTGCTGGAGTGCGAGAACAAACTCCCGCGCTCCAAGAATTTGTGCGCCCGCTGTGCGTGACCAGCATCCTAGTGGGCCACCCTTCTCATCTTATCTTGGGGTGTTAAACCTTACACATACTTGGCGTTCTTGGCATCTTGATGGTGAGACTGCTTTTTCCAGGTTCATACACAGGGGGACAGAACGCCTGCTTGGAGGGCAGCGGCACAAACTACGAGGCGGACCTTGCCCACTATATCAGCCACAAAAACATCACAGATTCATCACGCATTCTTTAAAGAAGTGCGGGGGGTTTACTCCTGCGCTCCAAAAATCTGTTCGCCCATTATCCATGGTAAAACAACCTAAATAAGCGTCACCCCGACAACCCGGGGTGTAAGGAAACCCCCTCTCATCCGACCAATATCGGATTTCGTCGATTGCTGCTGAGTGGGTCTATACACTCCAGGACCCTTCTGCTAGATTGGCTCCAGCCGGTCTTGCCGGTCAGCAACTCGAAAGAAAGATTGCCACACCGCCCTTGCAGTAAACTGGGTGTTTTTACAGGCATCCAGTCGGGGCAACGTGCATATACTACTCACCGTTCAAACAGGAGATTCAAAGATGATCAGCAAAAAGAAACTTACTGGCCTTGCCATCGCCACCGCCGCGGCCGGTCTGTTCGCCGCCGCCACCATCCCGAGCGTCGCTTTCGCTGCGGAAA
>JAYUFH010000145.1:0-2169 GCA_043738765.1 Pseudomonadota bacterium
TCTCGAATCGGTAGAGGCTGGCGTTATTGCAGATGTGTTGGCTTTCTTCCAGTAATCGTCGCACCCGTCCGGCCACGGCTCGCAGCAGATCGTCGCCGACCTCGTGTCCGAGGCTGTCGATGATCACTTTGAAACGATCGAGTCCCAGCAGCAGTACAGCCGCGCGCATGCCGCCGCGATCGTGTGTCGGCAGGGCCTGGTCCACGTGCTCCCTGAACAGGCGCCGATTGGGCAGGCCGGTCAAGGCGTCGTGGTAGGCCTGGTGGACGATGTCGCGCTCGGCGATTTTCCGTTCGGACACATCCGAAATATAGATATGGACAATGTGCAGATCGATGAGTGCATGGACATGGCATTCGAGTTCATGTTCGTTGATGTTGTATTGCCACAGTGTTTGTTGCGTTTCCGATGTCCACAGTGCCTCCAGCCGCTGGTGCATATCTTCCGGCAATAATGCCAGGGGATCACCGCTATCCAATCCAATGGTGCGCAGGAGATGGATAGCTCCCGGATTGGCGTACTGCAGTTCGCCGTTGCGCGCGAGGCGCAATACCGGCAAAGGATTTCTTTCCGTGAACAGGGCAAGTGCTGCGCGCTCAGCCTGTTTTGGCAAATAGGCGCTGACGAAGTAGCCGACAAACAGGCCGATGACAAACAGACTGGTACTGAAGGCGATGATGGCCTCATTCATTCTGGTAATCCGTTTTCGGTAGGTTCGCTGCGTGCCTGGGTCTTCAGACTCGCCTGCCTGGCAACAACATCGAGCCGCCAGTCGATGTTACGGGTGACAAGGCCGATTTCGAACAGTGATCGCCTTGCCGTGTCCCAATCGGGGGATTACCGTCCAATACGGTGTCCAGTCCGGTCGCCAGGGTCGTTATCCTGTTGCATTCGGTCATGGGTGCATCGGGGCTGGTGCCGACGTCTGTACGAGACTATTTTACGGTAGTGCGTTGGTGCAGGGAAGCAGATACCGGCTATGTGCGACACGTCGGGGTGAGAGACAACGTCGGCCTCTCATTTGGCCAGCATGAAGCGGCATGCGGTCCCTGTTGTTTTATCCACGACCGCGAAGGCCGAGACGGCGGTTGGGAGCGTTCAGGCGGCGGAATTGGGTTGCGGGCTGAGCGTGCCAACCCAGAAATTCAGGTCTTTCTCGAGGAACTCCTCCACCGGCATATAGTGCGAACCATCGCAGGAGAAGGTCAGGCCGAGCATGCCATTCATGACATTGAGCGAACCAGAGCGCAGGTAGATGGTGTCGTCGGCAAAACGCAGTGCCTTCAGTTGCAGCAAAACCGCACGCACTTGTTGCGGGCGGGTTTTGGCGTCCTTGCGATAGGCGTGCAGCGGATACGCCAGGCACAGTTCCGGATCGATGATTTCCTCGACTCCATGGATACGATAGTTATACGGATCATCCAACAGCCAGAAGGAGCAGCGACCGCTGGAGAAATGAATTTTGCTGTGGAAGATGCCGTGGTCGCACATCAGTGTACCGATCTGCTCCAGCACGGCGTCGATGTGTTCATCCAACAGACTCTGTGCCCGGGTCTGCATGAACACCGTACCGCGGACCGCGGGATCGCCGCGGAACTGCTGCCAGTGGAGTACCGGTGCGCTTAGTTTTGCGTCCTGCAGCAGATCGTTCACGGCGAAGTCCGCGGCGATGAAACCGAGCAGTTCGTCGTCACGGCTCACCGCTTGCAGCGCAGTGACGCATTGCTTCTGGGTGTAGATGCTCTGGTAGACCGACGACAGCATGATACCTTTGAACGGCAGATTGTTTTTCAAATACGGTCGCGAAGACAGATCGGCGCCGCGCCATGCGTCGTCGCGTCCGGTGACCAGTACCATGGATGACACCTCGATGCCGTTCACGTCCCAGGCGTAGAGCAGGTGACAGCTGGGGATACCGCCGATGGCGGATTCCAGAATTTCATCTATCCGGTCGCTGTCGGGCCATACCGCGGCACAGGCCTTGGCCAGCTTGGCCATGGGTTCGCCCACGACGTCGGCGAGCGCGGCTTTTTTCGCCAGGATGGTTTGCTGCAGAAAGCCCATGGTTGTCCTTTGTTGTGGCATAACGCAGCGTTAGAGCCTGAAACGCCGCGGAAGTTTAATATTGTTAAATTACAATGTTTTCAAGACTACTCTATACACGCCAGG
>JAYUFH010000146.1:0-2162 GCA_043738765.1 Pseudomonadota bacterium
CAGCAGTGGAACGATGCGCTCGCGTGTGGACTCCAGGGAGTCTGCCTGGCGCAGATTTTGCGCTTGTAGCGACAATGCCGTGAGCGGACTTCTGAGTTCGTGGGCGGCGTCGGCGATAAAACGTCGTTGCTGTCCCATCAGGCGATTGATCCGTTCAAGCAGTCGATTGATGGATAGCACGAAGGGGGCCAGCTCATCCGGCACCTGGGTGGTGGATAACGGGGCCGGGCGATCCTCCGGCTGGGCGTCGACCACTTGCGCGAGGGCGCGTACCGGCGCCAGGCTGGCGCTGACCAGGCGTCGCGCGAGGAGCACCAGCAGAGGGATCAATCCGAGCAGGGGCAGCAGCGTTCGTAAGGCGCTATCGCGCGCGGCCTCGTCACGCATCTGCGTCGCCTGGCCGACAACGATGTGTTCGCCGGAGCTTAACGCCCGCACGTACAGGCGCCAGCGGGTGGCGCCAATATCCATGGTATGAAAGCCCACTGTCAGATCAGCCGGCACAGCGATGCGTGCCGGGTTATGTTGATCTATGGCCGAAAGCCGCTGAACGATGATGCGCTCATCCGGTTCGTTGTCCGTAGACAGTATCGAACGTTGTCCGTGCAGAGGTAGACGACTGGCATCCACCAGCGAGGCGATCTGGCGTAACGAGCTGTCTTGAAACTCCTGCGCCTCGTCATAGGCGAAGCGGAACGAAAAACCGGCGGCTAGAAAACCCATGGCGACGATGGCAGCGCTCAGCCAGACCGACAATCGTTGTTGCAGGGAGTTGTTCATGCTGCGGGCGGCATGCTGCGGACCACACTGTCCATTCCGTTATCCCCAGCGGCGCCGACCTGGTGTTGCGTCATGCAGGATGTCGATGGCAGGCCAGGCAGCTTCTGTTGCGGCCGTTCCATAGACGCACTCGCCGCCCGCAGGGTGCGTCTCAAAATAGGCTCGACGTCGGTTGTCTTCATGCATGTTCTTCCAAGGGTTGTCCGGGTCATGCGCCGACCGCGTGCCTCCATACGCGATCGGCGCATGGAGGTGGTCTCACCCGGACGAGCCATCAGTCGGGGTGAGATCCTTCCTGCTGGTTTTCCAGCACCTTGCCGGTTTCTGCGTCTACGCCCACTTCTTGCGTCACCTTGCCCTGCTTGATATCGAAAGAATAACGCAGACCGCTTCCGCCGCGCTCCTTTTCCAGCTCTTCACCGGCGATACTGCCTGGAAAGGCGTTGAGGGCGACTACCCTGGCTTCTTCCGGGGTGATTTTGGCCTTTACAGTGCCCTCGTGTTTTTTGCCGATAGGGTTGTCGGCAAACGCCGGGGAGGCGAGGAGCGCGGCCAGGCCGATGACACCTACAAGAAGCGAAGTTTTGTTTTGCATGATACTACTCCTGTGAAGTTGGTTGAGATCAGGCCGGTGTCCTGCATCGACCTTGCCGATCACTCTACACGGCGAAAATTAGTCCATCGTTAGGGCTCGCCGGGAAACGGCTGCGGTCGTTATGCCTTACCGGCCACGCGCGGGTTTCGTTCCAGCAGGCTGTACAGCACCGGCATAACGACCAGCACCAGGGGCAGTTGCACAATCAATCCCGAGATGATGGCCACCGCCAACGGCTGTTGCATGGCGGAGCCTTGCCCGATGGCGAAGGCCAGGGGCAACAGGGTGAGAATGGCGGCGAACGTGGTCATGGCGATGGGCCGCATGCGATTCCTGCCGGCGTTGATCAGGGCTTGCTGAAATGACATGTCCCCGATCAACTCGCGGTACTCGGAAAAGTAGAAAATAGCGACCTCGGTGACGATACCGATAATCATGGTCATGCCCATCATCGCCGAGATATTGAGTTCGATGCCCGTCAGCCACAGGCCGGTAAATACCGACGACACCGCCAGCAGCGGTATCGCCAGTATCGCCAAGGCCATGCGGAAACTCTCATACAGGAACAGCAGCAGCAGAAACACCAAGCCGATGGCGGCGGCGAATACCGCCATCAGACCTTGAAAGGCGATTTGCTGCTGCTTGTAGAGGCCGCCGAGTTGGTAATACATGCCCTTGGGCAGCAGGTTCGGTGTCGCCATCACTTTCTGGATGTCGGCGATCACCGGCCCCATGGAGCGCCCGCTGATGCGGCCGGTCACCGCCAGCATGCGCTTGAGATTCTCGC
>JAYUFH010000147.1:0-5705 GCA_043738765.1 Pseudomonadota bacterium
GCTGTTAAGGGTGGTGTTGGTGGTTTGGCCGTTGGCGTATTGCAACTGGCTGGGCACCCCGTTGGGCCAATAGGCGACGGCATTGAGGTAGGGCACGGCAGTGGTCGGCCGGCCCAGGGCGTCGGGGGTGTAGCCCACCTGGCGCAGGCTCGGGTAGGTGAGGTAGCTCAGGTAGTCGAGGGCGTTGTAGGCGTAGGTGACGCCCAGGGCGTTACCGCCGGTGGTTAAGGTTTCTGTGGTGAGGTTATCGTTGGCGTCGTACACCAGGTTGCGCTGGGCGATGCCGTTGTCGATGAGGGTGACATTGCTGTTGGGGTCGTAGACTTGGGTGACGTTGGGGGTTGGGCTGGGGTAGGCGATGTTGGTCAGCCGGTTCAGCCCGTCGTAGGTGTAGGTGGTGGTGCCGGAGCTGCTCACGCGCCGCGCGGTCATGTTGCCCACGGCATCGCGCCCGAAGGTGGCGGTGCCGGTTTCGGGCTGGGTCAGGGTGGTGAGGAAGTTGTTGACGCTGTCGTAACCATAGGTGCGCGTGACGCCGCCCTGGGTGATGGCATTGGGCTGACCAAGAATGTTGCGCGTGAACGCAGTGGTAATGCCTTCCGGTGCGCTGATGCTTAACAACACTTTGTCTTGCCCATTATCCGGGTCGCCGAAGGAACGGTAGCTGAGTCGCGTAGCGTAATTGCGCTCGTTGATGGTGTTCACCGTGTTGCCGCTGAGGTATTGCAGGGCCTGGCCCGTACCGTCGCCGTGGGTAATGCCGGTGACCCGGCCGAGCACGTCCGTCGTGTAGCTGTCGCCGCTGGAAGAGGAGTAATAGGATTGAAACGACTTAAAGCCCAGGGCGTTGTAACTGATGGTCTGGGTAATGCCCCCGGTATTGATAGCGTTGGGGCGGCCGAAACCTTCCAAGGCGGTCGTTTGGGTATAAGCGCCGCGCGTGACCGTGCGGCCGGTGGCGTTCCAAGCGATCGATACGGTGGTCCCCAACGGCCGGCTGATGGAGGCGAGGCGGTTCAGCCCGTCGTAGGTATAAGACGTGCTATAGCCCCGTCCGTTGGTCTCCCTGGCGATGGTGCCGGTGGGGTTCACCGTGCGGCTGATAGTGATATTGCCGGGTTGGGTCTCGCTGGTGGGAATGCCGCGGACATAGTTGTTGTAGGTCCAGGCGAAGTTTCTGGCATTGGTCTTCCGGAAGAGGTCGCCGGTGGCGAAGTAACTGTAATTTTCCGGCACGCCGTGGCGAACGATCTGGGTCGGATTGCCCAGTCCATCGAAGGTGCGGGTAATGCTTTTGCCGGCGCTCTCCCCTGACAATACTTCGTCTTTCACCAGACGCACGATGTTTTGTCCTGCGCTGCGGGGGAAATAGGTCAGATTCGTGGTGCGCGTCGCCTGGCCGGTTTCCGTGATAGTGAGCGGATTGAAGCTACCGTCGGCGGTGTTGAAATTGCTATAGGTGGTCGTATAAGTCGTGCCGTCGCGGATGACATCTTTACGCAGGAGCACCGGCATGTAGACCGCGGCATCGGCGTACTGGGCGTGGTTGGGGTCCGATCCATCGTAGGGAGGACGCACATAGAGTTGGTTCGACAGGGTGTACGGCGCATCCCAGGTGTAGATAACGTCGTTGACCAAGGTGGAGCCGTTATAGGTCTGTTGTTCTTTCAGGAGACCGATTTTCCACAAGCTCTTGCCCGGGATCGTCGAGCCGCCGAACATCAATTGAGAACCGAAGTGTTTATAGACATGTCTGCCGCCCGGGAACGTGACGGTCGTGACGTCTTCTGTGGTGGAGGGGGCGTAGCTGTACGTCCAGGTCCCGGGGGTGATGCCGCGACCGCCATTGGTCTTGGTGGCGATCACCAACGAGTAGAACGTGTCATACACAACTGAACAGGACACACCGACGCCCATGAAACAGACATAGCCGTAGTCATAGTTAACCGTCGCACCGTAGGGATACGTCACTTGCTGCAGGATCTTATTACCCGCTTGCCCGGAGGACCGGTTGTAGTATTGGTAGTTCCAGGCAAGGCCGTCCGGTCGCGTCACGCGGGTAAGCTGGTAATAGCCGCTGCCGGTGGCGTCAGCAGTATATTGATATTGCCAGGTCTGACCGTTGGCGGTAATGCTGGAGAGCAGCACATTGGTGGAATCGGCGCTGTTGATATAACTGAAATCCACGACCCGTCCGTCGCTGGCGGTGATGCGGCTGACGAGGGCGTTCTTGTTGGAGGCCAGGGCGAGATAGGTGAGATCGATATAATTGCCATTGCGGTCTTGGATGTGTGTCGCATACCAGGCGTGATCCAGCGATGTGGTATACATGCTGCCACCGGCAACCTGCTTGGTCATGGTGTACTTCATGCCATCGGGAGACGTTACCAGCAGGCCGCCGGTAATGCAGTCGGCGGTCCACTGCTCGTGTGTGATAAATCGGGTACTGTAGGGAGTCGCGTTGACATACAGGATCTGTTGGCTGCCGTCGGGCAACTCCAGTATGGCGTCGCTCAACGTATTGCCCCCGATGGTTCCGATATCACAGGCATTGGCGATGCCACTCGCGTCCTCCGACTTCAGTACTCGGCCAAAGTGCAGGGTCCAACCCATACCGACGGGACCGCGGGGCAACAATGTGGTGAGGTTGGGTGCCAAGTTGAGGGGTGTCTTGCGCGACAGATAGACGTTGTTGGAGTTATAGCTGCGCTGAATTTTGATGTCGAACCCGCCGTTGCCAGGGACCACGAGATCGGTGTGCGTCAGGCGCAGGCCGCCGGAAAACGTATCGATCGCCTCGTTGACATTGGCCGACAGGGGATCGCGAAACGGGTTGAGCCCCGGCTCAGCGTAGAAATCCGGCATCATGGACTTGACATTGGCGGACGCGGGTAAGGCGGTCAACAGCAGACTGGTGGACAGAATCAGGCTTAAGGAAAAACCGAGCAACGGTCTAAATGCGTAGCGGTTGGAGAACATTCCTTGACCTCCCTGTGGGTGTTTTGTTATTAGCGATATGGATTATTACAGCATCGGCAAAAATTGGGTGCACGATCCCTGTAGAGGTTGGCGGCTTCGAAATTGGAACAGGGATCGGATAGGTACGTCAAGTAGATAGCTCGAAGGCATGAACTATGGCGTAAAACCAACATCTCCGCACGTAGCCGTGGTACAAGCCCTGCCTGACGGACAGCGCGGCTGACTAATTCTTAGGCAGCCAGACTGAAAGCAACGCGTTTTCCCGCCCCGCCTCGAACAGCGCAGAACCGTCGTGCGGGGGGCGGTCCACAGGCATCGCGCAGACGAGCGTGCCAGGTCTTGAGGGAGACATCGGCAGCGCAGCATGGCATGCCCGCGCAAAAACCGGTTACGACGGGCGTGATAAACGCTGTGTAACCCTCTGCGCCGGGCGGGAGAATACCGAGCGGAAACCGCCACCATTTACACCACATAAACTAAGGTTTATCGAGGCGCGTCAGCAGCTTGCAAATAGGGTAAAGTATCACTATGCAGACAGGAAAACCGGCCATGAAGCCACCCGCAGACTCCCCGTACACCACCCGACGTGAGACGCACTCCGCCATGTCCGTGACCATCAAAACCCCCGAAGAAATTGAAAAAATGCGCATCGCCGGCCGCCTCGCCGCCGAGGTGCTGAAAATGATCGCGCCCCACGTGCAGCCCGGCGTGACCACCGGCGAGCTCGACCGCATCTGCCACGACTACATCGTGAATGAGCAGCAGGCCATACCCGCCCCGTTGAATTACCGTGGCTTCCCCCGCTCCATCTGCACCTCGGTGAATCACCAGGTGTGCCATGGCATCCCCGGGGACAAGAAACTGAAAAAAGGCGATGTGGTGAACATCGACGTCACCGTTATCAAAGACGGCTACCATGGCGATACCAGCAAAATGTATTTTGTCGGCGAACCGTCGATCCAGGCCCGGCGCCTGGCGCGCATCAGTCACGAGTGCATGTTGAAGGGCATCGCGCTGGTGCGGCCGGGCGTGCGCCTCGGCGACATCGGACATGTGATCCAGCAGCACGCCGAGAGCAACCACTGTTCGGTGGTACGTGAATACTGCGGTCATGGCATCGGCCGGGAATTCCACGAGGACCCCCAGGTGCTGCACTACGGCGCCCCCGGCACGGGCATGACGCTGACCGCGGGCATGACCTTTACCATTGAGCCCATGATCAATGCCGGTAAAAAAGAGGTCAAACTGTTGCCGGACAACTGGACCGTGGTGACAAGGGATCACAGCCTGTCGGCCCAGTGGGAACACACCATCCTGATTACCGAAACGGGCCACGAGATCCTCACCCTGGTCCCGGGAGAGGCACCCTGAGGCACTGCCAGCACTGGATACCTCACCTTCCCCGCTCCCGGCATCTCCCCCCTCCCCCATGCCACTGAATAAAACCCAGGTCTTCAACGCCAAGGAGTTCGACCAAGCACTTGCCGACCGAGCGGTCGCGGGCAGCCGCGCACTGCGCGCCGATGCCGCTACCCTCGCACTGTTCCGCAACGCCCTCAAGCACGGTCGCGCCACGCTGAAGGAACATTATTTCCAGGGCACCAAGGCCCCGGAGATCGTCACCACACACGCCTGGCTGGTGGATCAGCTGCTCAAGCGCGCCTGGGAGCATCACCGGCCCCTGCTGAATGACAAAATAAATATCGCCCTGGTGGCCGTCGGCGGCTACGGTCGCGGCGAGCTGTATCCCGCTTCGGACGTGGACCTGATGTTGCTGCTGGCGAAGAACCAGCACGACGGGCTGCGCGAATTTGCCCAGGCCCTGTTGAATTTTTTCTGGGATATGGGGCTGGAGGTCGGCCACAGCGTGCGATCCCTCAAGGATTGCGTGAGCGAATCGAAAAAAGACATCACCGTGGCCACCAACCTAATGGAGGCGCGGCTGCTGGTGGGCGACCCGGCACTGTTCGCCACCATGCAGAAAAAAACCCATGCGACGAGTATCTGGCCGAGCAAGAAATTCTTCGCCGCCAAATGGCAGGAACAGATCCAACGGCATCATCATTTCGATGACACCGCCTATAACTTAGAACCCAACATAAAAGAAGGCCCCGGCGGCTTGCGCGACATCCAGATGATCGCCTGGGTCACGCAACGCCACTTCCACGCCGCCGCGCTGCACGATCTGGTGCAACTCGAGTTTCTGAGCGAGGCCGAATACCGCGCCCTGGTGCGCGGCCACCACCTGCTGGCGCAGGTGCGCTGCGGCTTGCACTACCTGGCCGATCACCGGGAGGATCGTCTGTTGTTCGACTACCAGCGGTCGCTGGCCAAGCTCATGCACTACCAGGACCGGCCCGGCAGCCTGGCGGTCGAGCAGTTCATGAAAAACTATTACCGGCACGTGAAGGAGCTGGGGCTGCTGAACGAAATCCTGTTGCAACACTTCCAGGAGGCGATCCTCGCTCCGGGGAAATCCAAGGTAACGGCCATCAACCGGCGCTTCCAGGCGCGCGACGACTTCCTTGAGGTCTGCAACAACCGGGTATTCGAGCGCGCACCGTACGCCATGCTGGAAATATTTCTGGTATTGCAGCAGCATCCACGCCTCAAGGGCGTGCGCGCCCAGACCATACGCCTGCTACGCGCCAACCTGCAGCGTATCGACAACAAGTTCCGTCAGGACATCGCCTGCCGCAGCCTGTTCATGGAGATACTGCGTCAAC
>JAYUFH010000148.1:0-5695 GCA_043738765.1 Pseudomonadota bacterium
CTGCAAGCGCGCGGCGAAATCGTGGCCATGACCGGTGATGGCGTGAACGATGCGCCGGCGTTGAAACGCGCGGACGTGGGCGTGGCCATGGGCGTGGCCGGTACCGAGGCCGCTAAGGAAGCCGCCGCGATGGTACTCGCGGACGACAACTTCGCTTCCATCGTGAATGCCATCGAGGAAGGCCGCACGGTGTACGACAATTTGCGCAAGACGCTGTTGTTCATCCTGCCTACGAACGTCGGTCAGGCGTTCACGCTGGTGGCGGCGATCGCGCTCGGCATGGCGTTGCCGATTCTGCCGGTACAGATACTGTGGGTAAATCTGGTTGTCGCCGTGACGCTCGCTTTGGCGCTCGCGTTCGAGCCCGCGGAGTCGGAGGTCATGCGCCGGCCACCGCGTGCGCCCGGCGCGCCGATCTTCCCCGGTTATTTCGTGTGGCGCACGCTGTTTGTCGCGGCGCTGCTCGTGGCAGGGACGCTCGCGATGTTCGTCTGGGAACAGCATCAGGGCGCCGCCATCGAGGCCGCGCGCACGGCGGCGGTCAACACGCTGGTGCTGGCGCAAGGGTTTTATCTGTTGAGCGCCCGGCGCCTGAGTGCTGCCTCGTGGCCGCATATCGCGTTGCGCGGCAATGTCTATGTTCCGTTGACGTTGTCTCTGGTCGTAATGTTGCAGTTACTGTACACCTACGCGCCGCCGATGCACGGGCTGTTTCACACCGCGCCGCTGGCATTCGAGGCGTGGCTGAGGATCGTCGGCATTGGGGTCGCGGTCTATTTCGCGGTGGAAGTGGAAAAGGGGCTCCTGCGCCGCTGGCGCAGAAGGGGCGTCGCCTGATACGCCACGCGGCGTCGTTTCTACTGTGCCAGCCGCGGAGCAAGAAGCTGGTTCTCCTGGTTTCGGGCAGCGAGCCTGCGGACATCGACGTGCGCGATCCGCAGTACCTGCGCCACGATACCAAGAAGGCGGTGGAGAAATTGGCCACGCGTGGGGTGCTGACCTACTGTCTCACCCTCGACCCCAAGGCCGACGACTATGTGTCACGCATCTTCGGCGTCAAGAACTTCATGGTCGTGGATCACGTCAATCGACTGCCGCAGCGGTTGCCGATGTTGTATGCCGGGTTGACCCGGTAAAAAAGTAACAGCCCTCACAATGACGGGTGGATAACCGAGTTCGTAGGGTGGGCAGCGCCCACCACGCGGGGCGTCGATAGTCCTCCGCTGGTGGGTGCTGCCCGCCCTACACACAAGGCCTTAAGTAAGAGCCATTCGTCACAGACTTAATTTTTCTCTCCGCCGCAAAACATCTACCACTAACTATGCGACCAACCCTTAGGGTGTAGGTTAAACTCCTGATTTTGACGAATCGAATGCCGGAGAGATTGCCTGTGGAACTCAAGGGATCATGTCACTGTGGTAGCGTTAAATTCAGCGTCCAGTCACCGCACCCCTATCCGTTCAATCTTTGTTATTGCTCGATCTGTCGCAAGACCGCGGGCGGGGGTGGGTGTGCCATCAACCTGAGTGGCCGGTATAAGACGCTGAAGATCAGGGGCAGGAAAAATATTTCTGTCTACCGCGCGCACATGCGCGACGAGGCGACCGGGAAAACCACCCAGAGCACGGGCCACCGGCATTTCTGCAAGCTATGTGGCAGCGCGCTCTGGCTCTGGGATCCGCAATGGCCGGAGCTGGTACATCCGTTCGCATCGGCGATTGATACCGATCTCCCAGTTCCCCCCGAGCGCGCACACCTGATGCTGGGATCGAAAGCGAACTGGGTGCCGGTCATCGCCGGTCCGCACGATAAAAAGTTCGACGAGTATCCGGAGGAATCCATCGCGCAGTGGCATCAGCGACTGGGTCTTGAACGCTGACGTCCGGAGACGCCCGCCGGATTAGTCCGGCTTGAGGAGGGTGGCCCGTCGCTTCGCAGGTTTCGCCGGCAGCAGCGGGCATTCGCCCTGCGCGGCGTGATGGCACGGAAGGTCACTCATGTGTTTGGGCGCCTGCTTGAGGTAATCGAGAAAGGTGCGCGCCACCATCGTGGGCGCCATCCTGGTGGTGTCCGCGGTGGTGATTCTGTTCACCAGCCGGCCAGGCCGTGCCGGGGTGAGGGCGTTACTCTGTAGCAGACGTAGGGTGGGCATCGCCCACCGCAACTCGGTAGCCGAAGCTCCCGCTGGTGGGCGATGCCCACCCTACGGCGATGGGTCTTAAGCGGGGGAGGACATTGATGGCCAACCTACGCACCAGAAAGAGCCAAGCACGACACGAAGGATGTTCTGATTAAGTCGGTTTTCATGTTTCGCTGTCGCGTCCATAGTCTGAATTTCCGCTGCGCAGGGCGCACCCTACCAAGGTGGCAAGTACTTGTTCAGAGGTTCCCTAACGTCCGCGGGCAAGCTTCTCGAATAGGGTGATACAGCGCCGTTCAACCTTGATGTAACCCTTGTTGGACAAGTCCTTGAGAATGCGGCTCACCATCTCGCGCGAGGCGCCGACCATGTCGGCGATATTCTGGTGCGTGAGTTTCTGGGCGATGACCATGTGCTGATCCGCGGGTTGGGCCAGGTCGATGAGGGTGCGCGCCACGCGTCCATAGACATCCAGCAACGCCAGGTTGCGCACGCTGCCGGACAGGCCGCGTACCCGCTGGGTCAGGGAGCGGATCAGGTTGTAGGCGATGTCCGGGTGGCTGGCGAGACAGTCCTTGAAGGCGCTCTTGGTGATCATGGCCACGCGCGTCGATTCCATGGTCATCACCGAGGCGGAGCGCGGCGCCTCGTCCAGCAGGGCCATCTCGCCAAAGTATTCACCCGCCCCCTGAATATTCAGAATCGCCTCGCCACCCTCGTCGTCGCTGATGTAGACCTTCACCTTGCCATACAGAATAATATAGAGGGAATCGGACTTTGTGCCCTCGCGTAATAGTATGGTATGGGCAGGAAAGGTCTTGGCCAGGGTATGGCTGGCGATGGTGTCCATATCCTTCTTGCGGAGACCGGTGAACAGTGGGATGTTATCGAGCATGTCGAGGATTACTTTATCACGATAGGCGGGAAGCGCGAATGCAGAATCGATGTACACCCGATAGCCAGCGCCACCGGAAACTGATGTGACGCCGCGCCGCCTTACCGTGGGGCTGCTTCTGGGTCTCGTGATCGGTGTCGCCGGCGCCCTGGGGGGTCTCACGTCCGTGGGACTCAACCTGGAGGAGCGCGTGGGTCTCGACGGCTTGTTTCGACTGCGCGGCCCGCGTCCCGCGCCACCCGAGGTGGTGGTTGTTTCCATCGACAAGGCCTCCGCCGACCGCTTTGGTTTGCCCAACCAGCCACGCAGGTGGCCACGTCAACTGCATGCCCGGCTGGTGGACAACCTGAGTCGTGCCGGCGCCGCGGTGGTGGGATTTGATGTCCATTTCGGAGAATTACGCGATCCGGCGCAGGACCGGTTATTCGTGCAGGCCGTGCAACGGGCCGGCAACGTGGTGTTGTTCGAACATTTAAAGAAAGAGATCCAAATCCTCACCGATGTCGCCGGGCGTAATTCCAGTGAGGTGCTGATTGAGCGCCGGGTCCCGCCGTTCCCCGAGTTGGCCCACGCGGCTGCCGCGACGGCACCGTTTCCCCTGCCCAAGGTCCCGGTGAAGGTCAGTCAGTTCTGGTTGTACAAGGGTGGCGCCGGCGATGCAGCAACCCTGCCGGTGGTGATGTGGCAGCTGCGGACGCTCGCCGTCTATCCGGAACTCTTGCGCCTGCTGCGCACCGCCAGCCCCGCGGCCGCCGCCCAGCTCCCGGCGGATGCGGGCGTCATGTTGCGCGAGGGCAGGTTGCGTGCCGTGATGGAGTCGTTGCGCTCGCTCCTGCGACAAGCCCCGGTGGGTGCCGAGTTGCGGGCACAACTGGCGGCAGACACCGCGCTGCCTATTGCTAAGCGCAAAATGCTCAACGCCCTCGTGCGTGTCTACCAGGACGACGACAGCCGCTACCTTAACTATTATGGTCCGCCGCATTCCATCACGACGTTGCCGTACTATACCGTCTGGCAGGCGGACGCGAGCCCAGGTGCCCCCGCCCTCGACCTGCGCGGCAAGATGGTGTTGGTCGGTTTCTCCGAGAATCAGCAGCCGGAGCAGCAGGACGGTTTCTACACCGTTTACTCCCAGGCGAACGGTTTGGACGTCAGCGGGGTGGAGATTGCCGCCACCGCCCTCGCGAATATGCTGGAGGATAACCCGGTGCGCGCCCTCGGCTCGGCCGCGCAGTTCGCATTGATCCTGGGATGGGGCATGCTCGTCGGGGTCATCGCCATGTTCTGGCGCGTTGGCCCGGGTAGCGCAGTGCTGGGGATGCTTGTCCTGGCCTATCTGCTGATGGCCATCGAGCTGTTTACACATCAGGCCCTGTGGCTGCCGCTGGTGCTGCCGCTGGCGATGCAGGCGCCGGCCGCGCTGTTCGCAGGGTTGTGGTGGCACTACCGCGACGTCGGTCGGGAGCGTAACCGTATCCGTCAGGCCTTTCACCATTATCTTCCCGAGCGTGCCGTCACGGCCCTGGCGCGCGACCTGAGCGCCGCCCCCGGTGGCGAACTTATGCACGGCGTATGCCTGGCCACGGATGCCGCGCAGTATTCGACATTGGCGGAGCACATGCCGCCGCAAGAACTCGCGCTGCTCATGAATCGTTATTACGAGCTATTGTTCCAGCCGGTGCGCCTGCACCAGGGTTTTGTTTCCGACATCGTGGGCGATGCCATGCTGGCCGTGTGGGCGCAAGTACAACCGGATGTGTCCCAGCGGGCGCAGGCCTGCCGCGCGGCCCTCGACATGGCTCGTGCCGCGGATGGGTTCAGTCAGTCCATTGCCTCCGTGGAGTTCGACACACGTCTCGGTTTGCACGCCGGGCCTATCATGCTGGGCAATATCGGTACGGTGGATCACTTCGAGTATCGAGCGGTGGGGGACATCGTGAATACCTCCGCGCGCCTGCAGGCGCTGAATAAAATTCTCGGCACCCAGGTGCTGGCCTCGCGTGAAACGACCGACGGCCTCGACGAGTTCGTGCTGCGTGCCATGGGCGTGTTCCGCGTGCCGGGCAAGACCAAGCCAACCTCTGTGGTGGAATTGTGCGGGTACACGCGGGAGACTACGGACGATCAACAGGTGCTGGTCCGGGATTTCGCCGCTGCCCTGGCGGAATTCACGCGCGCTGATTTTGTTGCGGCGCGCAACAGTTTTGAGCGGCTGCTGCAACGCTATTCCCAGGATGGTCCCTCGCATTATTATCTGGGCCTGTGCGAGCGCTATCTCGCCAAGCCCCCTGACCCGGGGTGGGATGGCGTGGTGACGGTGGCGGAACATCGGACGCGCCGGCGAATAGTAGCAATGCCTGAAATATAGGCAGTGAACACTGCTCTATTTTGGCGCGCATTGATTGATTGACATTCAACACCGTGTATCGCGATAATGCCACAAAATAGATAAGGTGTCGTTGAGAGCAGCGGGTCTGGATGGCCGATCGTCGCACCGCCACCCGGGTGTGCCTATCTGACCTAAAATACCGCCGCCAACCTGTTCAGGTTTCCAGGCGCACTACTTGCCCCAGCCTGTATCGATAAATATAACAAGTGTATGGAGGGCCCGCGCATGCGCGCCGTGGCTAAATGGACGATTTCGTTGTCGGGTTTGTTAC
>JAYUFH010000149.1:0-2138 GCA_043738765.1 Pseudomonadota bacterium
CCGCCGGAGATTCCGAAGGCCGCCATCTGCTGCGGTAGATGCGGTTGCTCGACACCCGTCTTTAAACGTTCGAGGGCGGCAATCATGCCTGAGGTACCGGCAAGCTTAGCGCCGCCGCTATCGGCGCGGAACTCACGCTGGCGGCTGAACCACATCACGATAATACTGGCGAGAACACCCAACACCACCTGGGCGACGATACTCGTAATATAAAAAGCCGGGCCGTATCCGCGCTCGGTCTTGAAGACCACGCGGTCCACAAAGTGACCGACAACGCGCGACAGAACGATGACAAACGTATTCACCACGCCTTGAATCAACGTCAGTGTGATCATGTCGCCGTTCGCGACGTGGGTGATCTCGTGACCCACCACCGCCTCCACCTCGGCGCGTTGCATGTTGCGCAATAAACCGGTGCTCACCGCGACCAGTGCGTTATTGCGACTCATGCCCGTGGCAAAGGCATTCATGTCCGGAGAGTCAAAAATCGCCACCTCCGGCATGCCGATGCCCGCGCGTTGCGCCTGTAGCTTCACGGTTTGCATCAGCCAGCGCTCGGTATCGTTGCTGGGCTGATCGATAACCTGCGCACCGGTCATGCGCTTGGCGGACCACTTGGACAAGGCGAGGGAAATGAAAGCGCCGCCCATGCCGAAGACCGCCGCCATGACCAGCACAGCGCCCATGTTCATGCCGCCATCGGCGTTCAAAGTTTGCCCCAGACCCGGGAAGAACAGCGTCAACACCCACAGGAAAATACTTAAGACCACCATAATGGCGATGTTGGTGGCCAGGAAGAGAAAAATACGTTTCATGTGTTTACCCCGGTATTGATAAATTTTTCCGCCGAACTGGCGGCAGTTAGGCGCGTATTGTGCCTACTCACCGCGAAAAAACCCAGTCGGTCATCGCCCTACTATATTGCAACGAACGATTAGATTGGGGCGCTCCGGGGGAAGTTCAATGGTCCTGTCCCGCTCCGTCCGCGGCATCGTGTCAACCCGTAAGCCTTTCATCCCGTTGGCGTTTCGTACAATTTTCACACAAACATCATCAAACCGTCACAGGCCCCTGCCAAAGTCTGCCGCGGATTCAGGAGTGAACCGGCGCAACCGCTAGCGACCTTTATCAACGGCACGACAGGAAATGGCAACCATGAAAGCAGGCAAACTTCCCGTACCCGACTCCGACACATTGCCTCAGCGCACCACCCGCGCGCACCCCGAGGTACGTGGGCACAGCGTGCAATCCGCGCTGCGCGACATGGGTGCTATATCCGCCTCGGGGCGTTTAAAAATATATGCCTTGCCGTTCGGTATCAACGACGTCACGGCGGGGGTGGAAAATGAATTCCAGACCGCCGTCATGGGCCGCCCGGCGGATGTCGACCTGCCCGCAGCGATCGAACAGTCGGCGGTTTTCATTGCCCTAGCACAACAGGCGGACAGGAATCCAGAGGAACCCCGATGGCAGGGCCTGCTGCGTTACCTGCGGCAAAACACCGAACAGGTCTGGGAGAACAGCGCGGTACGCCTGCCCTACCGCAGCCTGAATGCCCTGGCGCGCGCGACATTGCACGCTGACCTGCTCGCGGACAAACGCCAGCCGCAGCAAAGTACCAGACAGGATGCCCGTCAATATCTTTTTGCCGACCAGGGCGAAACCATGGTGCGCGTGCCCATCAGCTATCTGCACAAATTGGCCTTGGCCGACGCCCTGGGCAGCGATCCGGAACTGACTGGCGGGCTGCGCGACTTCGGCTTGAACCTGCTCAAACATTTCACCAACGACAACACCGCGCCCGAGCAATTCTCATCCTACATCGTCCCGCTGACCCGCGGGCTTGGCATGGGCAAGGCCGTGGCCAAGGAAACCGCGCAGCGCTTTCTGCTCACGCAGCTGCTGACTGCCTACGCCAATCGCAAGTTCCGCCTGGACGAAACCGGTCAACACAGCCTGGTTTATTTCTCACCTCACACGCCGTTGCGCCAGAAACTGCTGGGGCGGTGCATCCCCGGCAGCCTGTATCGCGAACTCTTTATGAATCCCTGTCTCTCCGGCTGGGACGAGGGGGAGAAGAAACATCGCTATATGCATACCTGTCATGCGACGCTGACCCGGAGTCGCCTACGCACACG
>JAYUFH010000150.1:0-2135 GCA_043738765.1 Pseudomonadota bacterium
TCCGAGCGGGGACGGCGTGGTGCAGGTTTCCGATCCTGACCACCAGCGTTTGGCCGACGGTTGCCCGGGCTGGCGTGTACACGTTGACCAAACTTGCCCGCGTCGCGTCCAGCGGAAGGATGTCCCGTTGGTGGTTTACGTTTGGCATGTGCACTCGGTTCCGTGCGGGAGTTGGCGTGATTGGGACGTCCACCAAACGCTTTGCGTTTTGCCTGACCACGCGGACCGCTGCTACGGCGCGGCGCGATCTTGGGTTCCATTCCCGGGACCACGTGGGCGGGGATGGCGTGTCCGGTATAGCGCTCGATGTCGCGCAGCAACCTGGACTCATCCGGTGCTGCAAAAGATATGGCGGTGCCATTGGCACCGGCGCGGCCGGTACGGCCGATGCGGTGCACATAATCTTCTGCCGACCGTGGCAGATCGAAATTGATCACATGACTTACCCCGCTCACGTCGATACCGCGGGCCGCCACATCGGTTGCAACCAGCACGCGCAATGTGCCACCGCGCAGCTGGTGGATTACCCGATTACGCGCGCTTTGGTTCATGTCGCCGTGCAGGGCTGCCACTTTATGACCATTAGCCTGTAAGGTTCTGGCCAATTTGTCCGCACCGCGTTTGGTGGCGGTGAAGATAATAGTCTTGTCGACTGAGTCACCGATCAGCAGGTGTGCGAGCATGCGTTGCTTGTGTCCGTCATCGTCAGTGTGGTGCAAGCGCTGTTCGATGTTCTCGTGCCGGGCTTGGGCGGAGGCGATCTGGATACGCTGAGGGTTTTTCAGCAGGCGTTGGGCCAATTTGGCGATGTTGCCTTCCAGGGTGGCGGAAAACAGCAGAGTCTGTCGGCTGCTGGGTGTCGCCGCAGCGATGGTTTCCACAGCGTTGATGAAACCCATGTCCAGCATGCGATCGGCTTCGTCCAGTACCAGAATTTCAAGACGTGAAAAATCCACGCGTCCACGCTCCATGTGGTCCATCAGGCGTCCGGGTGTGGCCACCATGATATCCATGGGCTTGGAGAGTGCACGGTTTTGCGCCGGATAGGGCATGCCACCGAGTATGCTCGCCGTGGTGAAGCGCAGATGGCGGCCGTATTTGGTCGCAGCCTCGTTTATCTGGGCTGCCAGTTCGCGTGTCGGGGTCAGCACGAGTACCCGCGGTCCGCGGGATTTGCTGGCGGATGGGGTGCTCAGCCGCTGCAGTGCGGGCAGAATGAAGGCCGCGGTCTTACCGGTTCCAGTTTGCGCAGAGGCCATGAGATCGTGGCCTGCCAATGCTGCTGGGATGGCCTCATTCTGTATCGGGGTCGGTGTGGTGTAGCCACATTCGGCAATGGCTTTAAGTATTTCCGGGTGAAGCGAAAGTTTATCGAAAGTCACGAGGTATTCCTGTACTGTTGGTTGCACACGCGCACAGCTACAGTCAAACGAGGCAAGCCCTAAGTTGGGCATGCAGGCAGACAAAACCGCTGGCGCAAATAACACATCGTCGCCAACCGGTTGTGTTGCTGATATTTCAGGAGGGTCTGGTCTGAAATCAGGGCGGGTCAGGGATCGATGAATCCGTCCTGCGGCATATGACATGTCGCAGAGCGGCGGATACTACAGCAGGCAATGCATGATTGCCAGTTAAACATCGTTAAATTCTGTCAGCCCCCTCTCTGCCCAGAACGTGGCCCGCTAAACTTTGGAAATAACAAGGTGTGCTAGCCCTAGGCACCATGAGCAGGCCCACGTTGCGGGTCAGCGGGATCAAGCTCGGTGGGGCGCCACCGAGCGCCACCCATCAAAATGCCTGTTAAGCCGCCTGATGACTATAGCGGGCCTTGGCTTCCTTCGCCGTCTTGACCTCTGCCTCGTTGTAGGCCTTGCCTGACCAAAGCATGGTATAGGCAATTTCCTCATTGCCGTTCTCGCACAACTCAAGAACTTTCAGAAACAACGGCTGGAAAGTCTCGCTACGATGCGATTTCTCGTGTTCTTCGAAGCTGCGCCAGAAAGTGACGACGAGGGCCTCTTTGTCCTGCATCGGGCTGGCTTGGGCCTTTCCAGCGGTACTACCTTCATTAGAAATAGCGCCGCTGTTAAGTGCAACGAACCCACCAACAAAGCCCGAGTCGGAATGGTAGGTCT
>JAYUFH010000151.1:0-5635 GCA_043738765.1 Pseudomonadota bacterium
GCGATGCGGCTAACACTTTTTCCGGTGCGCCTTTGACGAAGGCGATGACGCCGGTAGGGTCGCTGTGCAGGGTGGTCATGCATTTGCGGTCGGAATCAAAGGGGATCTCGGCGATGCGCGGCAACTGTTCGTTCAAGTCGCTCTTCAAATAGCCGGCGTGTTCGGCCGCGAGAGTCAGCGCGATCTCCGTCGGATCACCCACGGGCTCACCCTTGTCGTCCCGGACCGTATCATTGCTCAAGGCCAGGGCGTGGAACAGTGTCTGCCAGACCGGTCCATGATGGGCATCGGTGTCGTGGTCCCTGGTCAGCTGGCCATCGGCATACAGCTCCTCGACGTGCATTTTATTCAGCGTGAGCGTGCCGGTCTTGTCGGAGCAGATGTAGGTCACCGAGCCGAGGGTTTCCACTGCCGGCAGCCGGCGGACCAGGGCATTTTTTTTCACCATCTTCGCGGCGCCCAGGGCGAGGGAGATGGTGACGACCGCAGGCAAGGCCTCCGGTATCGCCGCCACCGCCAAACTGATGGCGGTCAGCAACATGCGGACTACCGGCTCGCCGCGCAGCACGCCGACCACAAACATGAGCACGCACAACGCGATGACCGCCAACGCGATGACGCGACCGAAGCGCGCGAGGCGGCTCTGCAGCGGGGTGCGGATGTCTTCGGCCGCGTGCAGCAGCAGTGCGATTTTACCAAGCTCGGTGCGGCCACCGGTCGCCACCACCACGGCGAGACCGCGGCCGTAGGTGACCAGCGTGCCCTTATAAGCCATGTTGAGCCGGTCGCCCACGGCCAGGTCCGGCGCGTGCAGGGCGCGGGCGTGCTTGGTTACCGGCAGGGACTCCCCCGTCAACGCGGATTCCTGAGTCATGACGTTGGCGCTGGTGATAAAGCGCAGGTCGGCGGGCACGATGTTGCCGGCTTCCAGGTGCACGATATCGCCGGGCACCAGCTCGGCCGCGGCGATGCTGACGAATTGACCGTTGCGCGTGACGCGTGCGGACGGAGCGGCCATCACGCGGAGGGCGGCGACGGCGCGTTGCGCGCGGAATTCCTGTACGAAACCGATGAGCGCGTTGAGGATGATGATGGCCAGAATGACGTAACCGTCGGTGATGTCGCCGATGAGCCCGGAGATAGCGGCGGCGGCGATGAGCACCAGGATCATGAAGTCGGTGAACTGATCCAGCAGCATGCGCGCCGGGCTGCGCTGCCTGCCCTCAGGCATGACGTTGCTGCCGTGGCGCGCGCGGCGTTGTTGCACTTGATTTCCGCTCAAACCGGATTCTGCATTCGTTTCCAACCGTCGCAAGGTTTCTTCCGCCGAGAGCAGATACCACAACGGCAATTTTTCGGCAGAGGGTGGCTGCGTGCCGGCCATAGGGGTTGCTCGCTGTTAAAGATAGGGAGGGTTAACAGACTTCGACTTTGAGGATACAGATATTGAATGCGAAAGAAAACGCAGAGGTTCTGCGCATCACGCGAGGACTCCACCAATAAAAAAGGCCTCTCTTGCGAGAGGCCTTGGTTGGACGATGATTGAAGAGTTAAGCGGTTACGCCACTGCCAGGTCGCGCAGATTTTGCTTCATGTCATTCATGGCCTTCTTCTCGATCTGGCGGATGCGCTCCGCCGATACGCCGTACTCCGCGGCCAGCTCGTGCAAGGTCGGCTTGTCCTCATCGAGCCAGCGGCGCTTGACGATGTCGCGGCTGCGCGCATCCAGGGTGGCGAGGGCTTCGGAGAGTTGCAGGTCACGCGTGCTTTCGTTGTTGCGTTGCGTGTACAGGGTTTCCGGATTGTAGCGCATGTCCTTCAGGTAGCTGGCGGGCGCGGCATGGAAATCGTCGTCGTCGCTGTCATCATGGGCATCGAAGGGTACATCGGTGCCACCCAGGCGCGACTCCATCTCTTTGACGTTGTCCGTGGAGACATTCAGGTTGGCCGCCAAGCTATTGACTTCTTCCTGGTTCATCCAGCCGGTGTGGGTGCGCGCCTTGCGCAGGTTAAAAAATAGTTTGCGCTGCGCCTTGGTGGTGGCGACCTTGACGATGCGCCAGTTGCGCAGGACGAAATCAAAGATCTCGGCGCGTATCCAATGCACCGCGAAGGACAGCAGTCGCACACCGTGTTCCGGATCGTAGTGCTTCACCGCCTTCATCAGGCCGATATTGCCTTCCTGGATCAGGTCTGCCTGGGGCAGGCCGTAGCCGCTGTATCCGCGGGCCACGCGCACGACATAGCGTAGATTGGACAACACCAGTTGACGGGCCGCGTCCAGATCGCCCTCGTTGCGGAAACGACGTCCCAGGGCCCGTTCCTCCTCGGCGCTGAGCACCGGTGCTGCGTTGACGGTACGCACATAGGCCGCCAGCCCGCCCTCACTGCTGAGGTTCATGGGGATGGACAAGGTGATTAAGGCTTGGCTCATCGTATTTTTCCCTCCTGAAATGGTCCCGCGTTACGGGGTTTCGATGTTAGCACTCGATGCATGAGAGTGCCAGATTTTGGGAAAGTTTCAACGGGGTACATGCCCTGCGGCGGTAATGATCCAGTGGGGGGAAGTTATTGAGATCAGTTTTGTAGTCATCTTTTCTATAAATAATAATATAGATCAATATATTGCATTATTTTTAGATGGTTTTCGGGGATATTGATGGGTCCATGGTTATCCCGTGGACAGGCTTGGCCTCAGCATGGCTATCGCAGGTCCGCCGCCATGAATCGGCAACCCATGCCCCGGTCTCGAAACATATGGGATTCTGGCTCACCAGGCCGCCAATGTCGGTTTGGACCGTGGGCTCCTGCCTATGGAATCCTGGTTCTGGATCAGAAAATTACCACTTTCGAGCATGAATGGCCCGTTTCGTGCTTAGTCTTTGAGCAGAGGAAGCAAGGTGGGCACTTACATAACGATGATCGCTAACGTTGTACGCAAATACTGGAGCGCCGAAGCGGAGCAGGCGGTTATTCGCCTGGTGATCGGTACGCTCGGGTTTGTGTACAGCCTTGAAGCAGCAGTCAGCGGCCGGGCAACGACCTCGCTGGTGGACGTGTTTGTCTTCGGTGGGGTATTCCTCACAGCCGCGATTATCATTCTGATCCGGGTGTGTATACAGGGATCGATGACGACACGCTTGTCGGGGATAGTCCTGGACATCGGCGCGGTTTCCTATCTGATCAGCCTCTTGCACGAGCCGGGGTTTCTGCTGCTGCCGATTTATTTGTGGGTCATCGTCGGCAATGGTTTGCGCTATGGATTTGGTTATCTACTGGTGTCAACGGTATTGAGCGTGCCCAGCCTCGTGTGGGTCTTTACTTACGGACACACCTGGACACACAGCCTGTATATGGCCGCGGCATGGCTGCTGGCGCTGCTGGTATTGCCAGTGTATTTCGGTGTACTGCTACAGCGGCTGAAGAAGCAGGCTTCGGAACTTGAAAATTTGTCGCAACGTATGGAGACGTTGGCCAAGCACGACGCACTGACGGCGCTGCCAAACCGATCGGCATTTTATGAGCGCATCAAAGACGAGATGAAGCGCGCTGATGCCCGAGGACTCCCCTTCGCAATGGCCTTCGTCGACCTAGACGGGTTTAAGGTGGTAAACGATAACTATGGTCACGATGTCGGCGATGCGGTTATCAAATCCGCATCGACGCGGATCAGCGATTCCGTCCGGACGGACGACTTTGTCGCGCGACTGGGTGGGGATGAGTTCGTTGTGCTTCTACCGTGCCACAATGCCGACAAGGCCAATGTCAGCAAGGCAGTGAAAAAAATACTGGTATCGTTGGCAGTGCCCTTCGATGCCGGCAGCCAGACCATCACACTCTCGGCCAGCATCGGCGTTGCGTTTTATCCGCGCGATGGCAAGGATCTGGAGTCGCTACTGCGGTGTGCAGACAAGGAAATGTACAACGTCAAGCGCGCTGGGAAGAACGGATATCGAATCGCCACAGGTTAACGGCGTGCAGATCACAGAGACCCTTCCAGGCCGGTCGCGGAGTGAGGGCAGTCTTGTTATGTAGGTTCTATGGCGTGCAGATGACGACTGACCGCGAGCCGCGATCCCAGCCAACCCAAGAGGGTACCCCCCAATAATAGCCACAGGCCGTTCTCCAGACCCAAGCCTTTGAGTTCGAAGTGACTGCCATAGAGCCCCGCCAACTCCTCCGCCGGTCCGGACAACAATAACAGGCTGGTGCCCACCAGCAACCAGGCGACCAGGGCGCCGAACAGGCCCTGGAGCAGGCCGGAGTAGAGGAATGGGCGGCGGATAAAGGCATCGGTACCACCGATGAGCTTGATGACCTCGATCTCCGTGCGCCGGTTGAGGATGGCCAGGCGGATGGTATTGCCGATGATCAGCAGCACCGCCAGGGCCAGCAGGCCCGCCAGGATCAGTACGCCCCGTTGGGCCAGGGCGAGCAGGGCGTGCAGGCGCTTGATCCATTCCAGATCGAGCTGCGCCAGGTCCACATCCGGTAGACGGGCCAGGGTCTGCACCAGGGCCTGGATACTGTCCGGGGTGTTCAGGCTGGGCGCCGGGGTGACCACGAGCACCGGCGGCAGGGGATTGTTGTCCAGGACATCCAATGCCGCGCCAAATCCAGATAGGCGCTTGAAGTCCGCCAGCGCCTGTTCCCGTGAAATATAGTGCACCGCCGCCACGCCGGTCATGCCGCTGATCTTTTCCCGCAGTGCGGTGGCGCTGCGTTCCGCAGTGTCGCGTTTGAGGAACAGGGAGATCTGCGCGCCGCTGTCCCAGCCGTGGCTGGCGCGTTGCAGATTGTCGAACAAGACATACAGGCCGGCGGGCAGTGCCAAGGTGATGCCGATCACGACGAGGGTCATGAGGCTGGTGACGGGGGTTTTTGCCAGTTGTCCGAGACTGAAGAAAAACACCTGGACATGGCGCAGCAAGTAATTTTTCATACCGCAGGCGCCCCGTTATCCAATACCAGTTCGCCGTCTTTCAGCGCCAGCACGCGTTTGCCCAGACGTTTGATCTGACGCAGGTCATGGGTTGCGATCAGCACGCTCACGCCGTGCTGATGGAATTCGTGAAACAGATCGATGATGCCGTCGGCGCGCTCCGCATCCAGGTTGCCCGTGGGTTCATCCGCCAGCAGCAGCGGCGGCTTGTTCACCACGGCGCGGGCGATACCCACGCGCTGCTGCTCGCCGCCGGACAGGGTAATGGGATAGGCCTTTTCCTTGTTGAGCAAGCCCACCTTGTCGAGGGCGGCGCGCACGCGCCGCCCGATCTCCTGTTGCGGTACACCGGAGACGATCAGCGGCAGCGAGACGTTGTCGAAGACGGTGCGGTCGTAGAGTAATTTATTATCCTGAAACACCATGCCGATCTCGCGGCGGAAATAGGGGATACGCCGGCGTGGCATGCGCCCGAGATTCTTGTTGTTGATCAGTATCTGTCCGCGGGAGGCGAGTTCGATGAGGGTGATGAGCTTGAGCAGCGTACTCTTGCCGGCGCCGGAGTGACCGGTGAGAAAGGCCATCTCCCCATCCTGCAGGGTGAAGCTGATGTTTTTCAGTACATCGAAGCCGCCGGGGTAGCGCTTGGATACGTTATTCAGTTGGATCATGGTGCTACAGTACCAGAGTAGG
>JAYUFH010000152.1:0-2119 GCA_043738765.1 Pseudomonadota bacterium
TGATGAGCAAATAGTGTTCACCGCCCAGCAGCCCGATAAAAAGGGCCGCCGACACAAAGGCGGCAGGGCCCGCGGACAAGGACGGCAGCAGGAACATAAGATAAAGCAGAAGGACGACGTAGATACCAGGCTCCGCCCACACGGCCCAGTCTGGACGCTGATAATAATCCTGGTTGAGGAGGCTGGCGACCACATTCGCCGTGAGCTCCGGACCGGACATGTCCGTGGCGACCGGCGTGATCTGCGTGTCGCCGAGTCCTGTGGCGGTGGCGCCAATGAGTACGATCTTGTTGTTGAAAGTTTGTGGAGGAATCTTGTCCGCACGCACATCCGCGAAGGAGTAGATCGGGAATGCCGTGCCTCTGTCACCCGCGCGGTAAAATCCGGAGTACATGCGCATGGCGTCGTCGGTTTTGATGAACAGCCTCCCCAGACGCACATGATCCCCGAGGGCCGCGGAAATATCTTTTGTGTCCAGGTCAAGACTCTTGGCCGCGATCTGTAGCGCCATGGATGGGTAGAAGTCGCCGTAATATTCAAAGATCAACGGATCCGTGCGTACCGCGCCATCGTCATCGGGTATCACATTGAGATGTCCGATGCCCGCGGCCGCCAAGCCGAAGGCCGCCAGCGGATAATTCGCGCCGATGGCGGAGGGTGGCAGGGGCGCGTGCGGTACCGGCAGTGCACTGACCCGCAACAACCGGTTGCGCTGAACGAATTCCGGCAACGGCGCGCGCGGTTGTCCCAGGGGGGTGCCGCGCTGAAAAAGCATGGGCAGGATCGTGTTGTGCGCCTGGGACAAGGCTTGGGCCAGCTGGGTGTCGGCATCCAGTTTTTGTTCCGCCGTTTTAAGCAGGCCGCTCATTTCCTGCGATTCCTTCGGTGCCACCTTGGGCAGGCGTGAGGTATCGATGTAGTCCTGCAGGTTGCGCAGGTACACCAGGCCGGGATCCGACTGCGCCTCACCCAGGAATATCTGCAGGCTGATGATCTTGGCGTGCGCCCGCGACAGCTGCGTGATCATGTCCGCGAGATAATTGCGCGACCAGGGCCAACGGCCAATCTGGCTGATGCTCGCGTCGTCGATGGCGACGATGACGATCTGATCCGCGGCGCCCACGTGACGATTGGTCATGCGCACGCCGGCATCATAAGCAATGTGTTCCATATTCCGCAGAAACGGGGCATCGAAGATGATGGCGAGGATGAAAATCAAGGTGATGAGCAGGGCGGCGAACGAGTCCTTTTTCAGGAACCCTTCTTTTGCCATGAATTATCCCCTTGCCTGCTTTTGTGCGTTCGCCCCATATATCAATAGATATTACACAAAGCCATAAACCGCAAGGTCTAATTAGGGTAAGTGATTAATCCATAGGCAGATACTGCGGTACTTGAGGCTAGCCCAAGAGGATCTCCAGGGTACGGCAATAGACCCGCGACAGTCGCCCCAGGTCCGCCACCGCCACGCACTCATTGACCTGGTGGATAGTGGCGTTGAGGGGCCCCAGCTCCACTACCTGGGCGCCCGTCGGCGCGATAAAGCGCCCGTCGGAGGTGCCGCCACCCGTGGACAAGGTGGTTTCGCGGCCTAGCTCGGTGCGGATGGCCATGCGCACCGCCTCCACCAACTGACCCACCGGGGTCAGAAATGGCTGACCGGACAGGGACCAGGCCAGATCGTAGCGGAGGTGGTGTTCTCGAAGCACGCTTTCGACCTTTTCCCGCAGCTGGCTATCGGTCACCTCGGTGGAAAAGCGAAAGTTGAAGACTGCCTCCAGGCGTCCCGGGATGACGTTTTCCACTCCGGCGCCGGCGTGGATATTCGAGAACTGAAACCCCGTGGGTGGGAAGTAGTCGTTGCCTTGATCCCATGCCATGGCGGTCAGCGTTTGCAGTGTCGCGGCAAAGAGGTGGATGGGATTGCTCGCCAGGTGCGGGTAGGCGATGTGTCCCTGCACGCCGTGCAGCGTCAGGCGGCCGTTGAGGGAACCGCGCCGGCCGTTCTTGATGGTGTCGCCGAGGGCGTCGACGCAGGACGGCTCGCCGACGACGCAGTAGTCGATTTTCTCGTTGCGCGCATTGAGCCATTCGATCACCTTGACGGTGCCGTTAATGG
>JAYUFH010000153.1:0-5605 GCA_043738765.1 Pseudomonadota bacterium
GAAACTGCTTCGCTTCGGTCCGCCGGGCCAGGAACAACCGGGACTGCTCGACGCGCAAGGGCGCATCCGCTCGCTGGTGGGTATCGTTCCTGACCTCACCAACGATGTTCTGACGCCGGAAGGACTGACGCGACTACGGAAATTAGATCCTGAACGACTGCCGCAGGTGCAGGGCTCGCCGCGGCTGGGACCTCCGGTCGCTCAGCCGCGCCAGTTCATGGCGCTGGGCCTTAATTACGCGCTCCACGCCAAAGAGGCGAACGTTGCCATTCCCAAGCATCCCTCGGTATTCAGCAAAGCCGTCACATCCATCTCGGGACCGAATGACGTCATCCCGATATATCCAGGCAGCGTCAAGCTCGACTACGAGGCCGAACTGGCGTTCGTGATCGGGCGCCGCGCCCACCGCGTGCAGGAATCGCAGGCCATGGACTACGTGGCTGGCTACTGCATCTGCAATGACGTGTCCGAGCGCGAATGGCAAATCGACCGGGGCGGCACACTCAGCAAGGGAAAGAGCGCGCCTGGCTACGGCCCCATCGGGCCCTGGCTGGTGACGGCCGACGAAGTGCCGGACCCGCAGGCGCTGCGCGTCCGTACCTTCGTCAACGGTGAAATCCGTCAGGACGGTTACACCTCGGACATGATCGTATCGGTAGCGCGGTTCATTGCCCACTTGACGGAATTCATGGTCCTATTGCCCGGTGACGTGCTGACCACCGGGACCCCTGCCGGCGTGGCCCTCGGCATGCAGCCGCCGCGTTGGCTGCGGGCAGGCGACGAGGTGCGGATCGAGATCGAAGGCCTGGGAGAATTGCGGCAGCGCGTTGTTGCCGTCAATGCGTGACCCCTGCCAAGCGTTGAGCGATCCGCCGTGCCATGTAGCTGAGTTGTAGCTCCCAGCCTGACGCAATTGGCAGGCGTCCCCCCAAGAAGGGGCGAAAAACAATTTCTGGCAAAGGAGCGTTTCAAGCCCGATGGCCGATATGGGAGGGCATCACAAATGACTATTGGTCTTTCCAGAATGCTCATCGTATATTGCCGCACGTATCTAGGCGGCCGACACTGAGGTCGTATCGCTGACCCAAATCGCGCTCAAAGCGCAAACTGAAAGGATGGAGACATGAAAGCAGATTCTGGCAAACGGTCCCTGCTCAAGGGCGTCGGCGCGATCGCAGGTGGTGCCGCCCTCGGCCTCCCGTCGCTGGTTCTCGCCCAGACCGGGCCAATTCGTATCGGCGTCACCAATGCCTTGTCCGGGCCCAATGCTTTATACGGCGAGTCCAATGTTATTGGCCAGCGACTGGTGGTGGAGCAGTACAACAAGGCCGGAGGAGTGTTGGGCCGACAGATCGAACTTGTGGTGCGTGACGACAGAGCGCAGGCGGCCGCAGGCACAGCAATTGCTCAGGAATTTGCAGGTTCCGGCATCCAGTTTCTGGCTGGAGGCGGCTCCGGTTTTGTCGCGATCGCTTACTGTGGACTTATGACTGAGTTGAAGATGCTGTACGTCTGCAGCACTCCGGGAATGGGGATAACACACGAGAATTTCAACCGCAACGTCTTCCGCTTCAATCCGAACGCATATGTGTTGTTCGGCGCGCAAGGGCGGACCTTGGCCGAGCGTTATCCCAATGTCACCAAATGGGGCGCAATTACTCCCGACTACGCCTTCGGGCATGATGCGGCGCGCGTGTTCGGCAATACCTTGAAGCAGTATCACCCGAAGCGTGCCAGCAAGGACTTCGAAGTAGCGAAGACTATCGTAGTGGGCGGCGCCCAGACGGACTTCCGTCCACAGATCAATTCGCTGATGAATTCAAACATCGAGGGGCTGTTCATCGGCATGCCAGGTGCCCCAGAGGTCAGTTTTTTGCAGCAGGCGCGTACCGTCGGTCTGGACAAGAAACTCAAGGTGATGAGCGAGGTGAGTGGAGACGTCGTCCTGCTGGCATTGGGCAAGGACATGCCGGACAACATCTGGTCGCCTGTGTTCTGGCCCTACGAGCGCGAGCCGGTGAAGAGCAACAAGGTTACACAGCAAATGCTTGCCGATTACACCAAAATGACTGGCAAACGCTTCCCTAACGGGCATGTGCTGCGCGGCGCTATTGGTATACGGGGCCTGCTGGAGGGCATCAAGAAGGCAAAGACGACGGACCTGCCGGCTGTCATCGCAGCGCTGGAGGATATCAACTTCGAATCGGAGATCGGCCCGTACACAGTTCGCAAAGCGGACCATGCCGGGATGTCGACCGTATTCGTTGGCAACTACAACCGTGTGGAAGCAGAGCCTTTCCTCACATTGAAGGAAGTGCGTGCAGTGCCTGAGGTCAGCTTGATCGAGACGCCTTCACCCGGCAAAGAGTACATACAGTAGGCGAGCGGAGCTGGATTCCCCCGCACCAATACCCACCCAGCACCGCCGTCGCCGGTTACTTCAGTCGCCTCAAAATGCAGTTGTTTGAATGGCTGTTTGCAGCCTATAACGGGATCGCCACCGGGATGGCGATCTTCCTTGTCGCCGCCGGACTCACCTGGATTTTTGGCATTCTGAAAATCCTGAACATGGCGCATGGCCACTTTTTCATGATTGGGGCATACGTCGCGCTCAGCGTCATCGGTAGGCACCCGGAGTCGTTGGGCAGTTACTTCCTCGGCGCGCTGGCGGCTGGAGTGGTGGCGAGCATCCTCGGATATTTCACTGACCGCCTGCTGCTGCAGCGGCTGCGTAAGGTCGACTATCACTACGTGTTGATTGGCACATTTGCCTTGATGCTATGCATCGATGGTGGTGTGCGCCTTCTCTGGGGTGGCGATGTGCATACTGTCGATCCGCCTCCTTTGCTACAAGGGGCGGTGCAGTTCGGCCAGTTATTCATTCCAAAATTCACTATTTTCGTGATCGCCGCAGGGGTGGTGGTATTCCTGCTGCTCGACTTCCTGATCCACCGCACGAATGCCGGCAAATTGATGCAGGCCGTAGCAAGCGATCCTTGGATGTCGTCGATGCTGGGCGTAAACGTTCCGGTGTTGTTACGCCTCAGCGTCGTCGCGAGCTTCGCACTGGCCGGGTTCGCCGGCGGCTTGTTGACGCCGCTGCAAAGCGTCGACCTGGCCGTGGGCGGTTCGTACCTTCTGCTGGCATTTTTCGCCGTGATTATCGGCGGGCTGGGCAGCGTGCGCGGTGCTTTCGCCGCATCGCTGTTGCTGGGTGTGGTGCAGAACGTGGGCAACGTGGTACTGCCCAACGTTCCTGGCATGGCGATCTATGTAGCCCTGACCATATTCCTGATCTGGTGGCCCAACGGGCTTGTTCCACCCAAGGGGGTGCAAGCATGACCACTTCGGCGACTGGTATGGTAGCCGGGCGCGCCAAGGAACTGCCCGCAGTCGTAACCCCCTGGGCGCGTGCGCCGCTGGTTCTCGGCGCGCTCACGTTTGTCGCAGCTGTCACGGTCCCGCAGTGGGCCAACCCTGGCCTCCAGTTCATCATCGGGCTCGTGCTGATCCAGGCACTGTTTGCAATGTCCTGGAACATTCTGTTCGGATACGCGGGGCTGGCGTCGTTCGGCCACGCCGGATTTTTCGCAATCGGCGCCTACACCACCGGAGCGCTGCTGCGTTATCAGGTCGCCATGCCGTTCCCGTTGATGCTATGCGTCGCTGCGCTCGTGGGCGGAGCGGTCGCCTGGCTGATCGGCATCGTCGCGCTGCGCCGTCTCTCAGGAATTTTCCTGGCGGTGCTGACGGTGGCTCTGTCCGAGATACTGCGCCTTGTAATCAGTTATACCAAGCTGCTTGGCGCAGAGGACGGGCTGTCCAATATTCCGCGTCCTACGATCAGCCTGGGTTTTACTGTGCTGAGTCTGGCCTCAGCCGATGCCTACTACTGGTTTCTCCTTGCCACCATCGCGCTGGCGACGGGCGCCCTGTGGTGGCTGCTTCACAGCCGCTATGGCCGCATTTTTCAGGTGATTCGCGAAGATGCGGAGAGGGCCGCCTTCCTAGGCACTAATGTGGCCCGCTACCGCATGCTTGCTTTCGTGGTTTCTGGCGCTGTGGCGGCATTCGCCGGTGCGTTGTATGCACCCTGGACCCGCATCGTGACGTTGGACGAAGTTCACTGGCTGCATTCGCTGCAGCCCATGCTCTACACGTTGCTTGGGGGTGTCGGTTCGTTCTGGGGTCCGGCGATCGGAGCAGCCCTCTTCGCGGCCATCGCCTACCTCACCCGAACCTACTCTGGGCTTTACGAGGTGATCGTGGGTGGCACGTTGATCCTGATCATTCTGGTGGCGCCAAGCGGCGTCGTCGGCATGTACCGCAAGCTCCGTGCGCGCGTCACCGCAACCGGCGACCGGAGCGGGGCATGAACATGAGCCGCCTGCTGCAAATCGAGCAGCTGCGCATAAGCTACGGGCAGCTCGAAGTCATCAAGGGCGTAAGCCTGGATGTGGCACGCGGAGAGACCTTCGCGGTGATCGGCCCCAACGGTGCAGGCAAAACCACGCTTTTCAAGGCGATTACCGGGGAGGCCGCCATCAGTGGCGGAACCGTGCGGTTCGACGGGCAGGACATCACGCGAATGCCGGTGCATTTGCGCGCGCGCTCAGGGTTCGGTCGCACGTTCCAGGTAGCACGCGTGTTCCAGGGGCTGACTGTGGTTGGCAATGTCATCTCGAGCGTCGAACTTCGGATGCGCGGCGCAGGACAGTCCTGCGGTCCCTGGTTCGGGTGGCGGCCCGCGCCCGCAGTCGTGGACGAAGCTGAGCAACTGCTGGCCGATTTGGCGCTCGGACATGTGCGGCACGTGGAAGCGCGCTTCCTGTCGCACGGCGACAAAAAGCGGCTTGAGATCGCGCTTGTACTGGCGCAGCAGCCCCGAATCCTGATGCTCGATGAGCCAACGGCGGGGATGTCCCATTCGGACCGACTTGGCATCGTGGAACTGATCCAGCGTCTGCGGCGTGACCGGGGTGTGACTGTCATGCTGACGGAGCACGACATGGATGTGATCTTCGGCCTGGCCGACCGAATCATGGTGATGAACTATGGAGAAGTGATCGCCATCGGCACGCCGGCCGAGGTGCGAGCAAGCCCGATGGTGCGCGAAGTCTACCTTGGCAAGGAGATGGTCGATGCTTGAGGTCACCGCTCTGCATGCCTGGTACGGCGAGAGTCACATCCTGCACGACATCAACCTTAAAGTTGCTGAGGGGGCACGCGTTTCCATTCTGGGCCGCAATGGTGCCGGCAAGACGACGCTGCTCAAGAGCATCATGAATGGCGAGCCAAAAGTCCGCGGTCGGGTGGCATGGAATGGCAAAGCGCTCGAAAACCTGCCGGCGTTCCGGCGTGCAAGGCTCGGTTTGGCACTTGTGCCGGAGGATCGCCGCATCTTCACGCACATCACGGTGACCGAGAACATAGGGATGGCGGTTCATGCTGCAAATCCCGCGCGTCCCGCACTTGCGGCTGCCGACGTCATTGCGGACATTCCCATGCTGCAGCCGCTTGCGGGACGCCTCGGCGGTCAGCTTTCCGGTGGCCAACAGCAGATGCTTGCCGTGGCACGCGCGATAGCGGCGCGTCCGCGGCTGAT
>JAYUFH010000154.1:0-5603 GCA_043738765.1 Pseudomonadota bacterium
GGGGTACCGCCCCGGCACCCCGGGTCGGACGTTTCGTCTTATAATAACAGGTACCATGGGATTATCTGCACTTATGCCCACCTACAGGACGGGGACTCGATGGTCATAAAAAAAACCGCCAAGCCTGTACCACGAGCACCAAAATCTCTGCACGGCCTGTGGTCCACGCCCGCTGTGTTTGTCCTGGCGTCCGTGGGTTATGTCATCGGGCTCAATAATATCTGGCAGTTTCCCTCCCACGCCGCCCAGTACGGTGGCGGCGCGTTTGTCTTTTTTTATGTATTGTTCATGGGCCTGCTCGGCCTGCCCCTGATGATGGCGCAGGTCATGCTGGGACGACTGGTGCGCATGTCGCCGGTGAATACGGTGGCGACCCTGGTCAAGCGGCACCGGCTTTCCCGGCGATGGTTTGGGTTGGGGTGGCTGGCGGTGCTGTCGGGATTTCTGGTGCTGTCGTACTTCAGTGTTATTGCCGGCTGGATGGTGGCGTACGTGGTGCGTGCACTGTCCGGCGCCCTGTATGGGTTGACCAGCGATGGCGCTGGTGCGGTGTTTTCCTCCCTGGTGCGCGATCCGGAGAAGCAACTTTTCTGGCACAGCCTGTTTATTATTATGACCATGTTGGCGGTGGCGCGCGGTGCGCGCCACGGGCTTGAGCCGGTTGTACGCTACGCGGTACCGTTGATGCTCGGTCTGTTCGTCGTGTTGATGATTTATTCAAGCAGTGTAGGCGCGTTGGCGCAAGCGGCCGGGGCGCTGTTGCTACCGGACTTTAACCGATTGACCGGTGATGGCATCCTTACGGCCCTGGGCGATTCTTTTTTCAGCCTGGGTCTCGGTACCGGAGTTATGATGATGTACGGCGCCTACCTGCCGGCGCATGCCTCCGTGGCCCGAGTGTCGGCCGTGGTGGTGGCGGTGGATGTGCTGGTGGGTATCGTGGCGGGCTTCGTGGTGCTACCGCTGCTGTTCGATACCGGCAGTGACCTGGTGAGTGGCGCCGAACTGGTGTTTCAAGTGGTGGCCGTGGCCTTTGATCCTCTGCCTCTGGGCGGCATGGCACGCTTGCTGTTTTTTATCTTACTGGCGCTGGTGGCCTGGTTGTCCGCCATCGCCCTGATCGAACCGATGGTGGCGTGGCTGGTGGAGAGCCGCGAGATCGGCCGCACCCGCGCCGTGCTCTATTGCGGCGCGATGCTGTGGCTGTTGGGGCTGATGATGATCTTGTCGTTCAATTACTGGAAATTCTCTTTCTCCGTGCTCGGCCAGGCAAAATCCCTCGGCCTGCTGGATATCCTGGTGATCCTGACGTCCAATATCATGTTGCCCATCACCGCGATACTGTCGTCGTTATTTGCCGGCTGGGCGCTGTCCAGCGTCCTGACGCAGGAGGCCATGGCCTTGCGCTCGCCCTGTACCTACGATATCTGGCTATGGTCGGTGCGTGTGGTGGTGCCCCTCTGCCTATTATTGGTGCTGTTCAACATGCGACTCTTTCTATGACCACGGTGAACAAATCCGCGCTCGTGCCCTACAGCGCGAGCGAGATGTACGCGTTGGTGGCAGACATCGAATCCTACGGAGAATTTCTACCGTGGTGCGGTGGCGCGCGGGTGCTGGCGCGGGACGCGGAGAGCATCACCGCCGCCATCGACATTGCCTATAGCGGCGTGCACAAAACCTTCACTACACGCAATCGCGGTGTGCCCGGCGCGGAAATGGAAATGCGCCTGGTCGACGGTCCGTTCAAACAGCTGCAGGGGTATTGGCATTTTCAGGCGCTCGAACTCACGGCGTGCAAGGTGAGCCTGCATCTCGAATTTGAGTTCGCCAACAAAATGCTGGGATTGGTGGTGGGGCCGGTGTTCAGTGGTATCGCGAATGGTTTGGTAGACAATTTCCGGCAGCGCGCCGTGGCCTTGTATGGCAAGCGCTGAGTCGGGTGGAGCGATGCGCCCGGTGTTCAGTGGTATCACTAATAATACGTTGGTAGACAATTTCCGGCAGCGCGCCGTGGCCTTGTATGGCAAGCGCTGAGTCGGGTGGAGCGGGATGGGTTTGCGTCGAGGTGGTGTATGCCACGCCGCAGCAACAGACAGTGATCCCGTTGCGGGTGCCGGCGGGGACCGCGATTGGGCAGGCGATTGCGTTATCGGACATCGTGCAGCGCCACCCGGAAATCGATCTCGACACCCAGGCCGTCGGCGTGTTCGGCGAACGGGCGACCTTGGAGAGGGTGCTGCGCGACGGGGAGCGCATCGAGATTTATCGACCGCTGCAGGCCGATCCAAAGCAGGCGCGACGCCGACGGGCCGCCTTGAAAAACCGACCTACCCAGTGAGGTGCGCGCGGGAGTCCGGTGCTTACGACGGGTCGGCGCTGTCGGGTGTTTTTGTGTTTTGTGGGGCGAGATCCCCCTCCACCGACACCACCTCGCCCCCCTTGAAGTGCACAACCAGATGACGTTGCACCGGTTTGCCGCCGTTCTTGCTCAGAGAATAAAAGTAGTCCCAGCGTTCCGGGTGAAATGGGTCGGTAATCAAGGGCGTGCCCAGCAGGAATACCACCTGGCGTTTGGACATGCCAGTCTTCAGGGTTTCCAGCATCTCTGCGTTGACCACGTTGCCCTGCTGTACCTCGGGTGTATACAGGGAGACGCAGCCGCTGAGGAGGGTGGATAGCAGCATCGCCAGCGCGGCCAGGTATCGTTTGGGTATTTTGTCGGGCATTTTGGGAATGGCGTGGGGTGATTTAAACTGCGGGCATGATATCCCATGTGACGGATTTGGTCACGCCATCCAACCCATACCCAGGTAGCCCGCATGTCAGATATCTCAGACCTGAAGAAAGTCGGCCTCAAGGCGACACTGCCGCGGCTTAAAATCCTCAGCATATTGGAGGCCGCTCAGGTACGTCATATGACGGCGGAAGACGTCTACAAGGGGCTACTAGAGGCCGGAGAGGAGGTGGGCCTGGCCACGGTGTATCGCGTGCTCACCCAGTTTGAAACTGCGGGCCTCGTGATACGCCATAATTTTGAGGGCGGGCGTTCAGTATTCGAGATCAACCAGGGCCATCACCACGATCACATGGTGTGTATTGAATGTGGCAAGGTGTTCGAATTCTATGACTCCGCCATTGAAGAACGTCAGCGTATGGTGGCTGGCAAGGCGGGTTTTGTCATGGAAGAGCATTCCCTTTATATCTACGGGATGTGCCAGGGCATGAAGAAAAACGGGGCGTGTTCGAAGAAGTAGTCGTACTGTAACGATAGGGCTCGGTATTTGCAGGGTGGGCACCGCCCACCCTACTAAAGACATGTTGCCCTGTCAGCCTATTTAAGTTCCAACAACACCGCCACTTCATCGCAGTTGTTATATTTGTAGCACTTCACGCACACCGTCCAGACTTTTTCCGGCAGCGACCCCATGGGCACGGTCTTGAAACCCAGCTTATGGAAAAAATCCGGCACATAGGTCAACGCCATCACCCGGCGCAGGCCAATGGCGCGCGCCTCCGCCACCACCCGCTGAACCATTAACCGTCCCAGTCCACGCCGTTCATAGGCCTCATCCACCACCAGGCTGCGCACCTCCCCCAGGTCTTCGGTGAAGATCTCCAGGGCGCCGATGGCCACGACTTTGGCGTCGAGTTCGATGACGAAAAAATCCCGCAGGTGACGGTAGAGTTCACCCAGGGTGCGTGGCAGCAGGTTGCCCTTGCTGGCGTAGATTTCCAGCAGATGGTGGAGGGTGGGTACGTCGGCAATGGCCGCCGCGCGTATTTTAGGCACGTCGCCGCCGTCCGCCCGCGGACTCACGGAACCCATGGGCTGGTGGGTATTGGACGAATCAGGCGGATGCACGGGTCAGCATGTCCGAGGCGAGGTCCAGGGTCTGGCGGGTGATCTCGATCCCGCCGAGCATGCGGGCGATTTCCTGCACCCGTTCTTCCTCCGGCAAGGCCTGGATGTGGGTGACGGTGACGCCGTTCTGGTTGAGCTTGCTGACCTGCAGGTGCTGATGTCCTTGGGAGGCCACCTGCGCCAGGTGGGTGATGCACAATACCTGACGCTGCGCCCCCAGGGCGCGCAACTGGTGGCCGACGATCTCCGCCACGCCGCCGCCGATGCCCACGTCCACCTCGTCGAAGATCAGCGTCGGGATGCGTCCCACCTGGGCCGTGGCCACCTGCAGCGCCAGGCTGATGCGTGACAGCTCGCCGCCGGACGCCACCTTGTTGAGCGGTTTCACTGGCTGTCCCGGATTGGCGCTTACCAGAAACTCCACGCGCTCCAGCCCGTGGGCGGAGAGTTCGTCTTTCGCCAGGGGTGTCAGATTGACCTCGAAGCGCCCGCCGGGCATGCCTAGTTCCTGCATGAAGTCACTCACGGCGTGCGCCAGCTGCTGAGCGCCGCCGGCGCGCCCGGCGCTGAGTTCGCGCGCGAGTTTCAGATAGGTGTTCTTCGCCGTGGACAGCTCACGGTCGAGCTTTTCCAGATTTACGTCCACGTTTTCGATATCGTCCAGTTCGGTCGCAAGTCGCGTCAGTACCTCGGGCAGCGCTTCCGGCCGCACCTTGTGCTTGCGTCCCAGGTCGTGGGCGGCGGCCAGGCGCTGATCGATCCACTGCAGGCGTTGCGGGTCGAGTTCGAGATTGTCCAGGTAGTGGTGCAACTCGCCCGCCGCCTCGTCCACCTGGATCACGGCGTCGTTCAGCAGGGTAGAGACAGGCGCCAGTTTGGCATCGAACTCGCTCAAGGATTCGAGTTTGTGCAGGCACTGGCCCAGGAGGTGCGAAATGGCGTGCTCGTCGTCATCGTACAGGGTCTGCACCACGCTCTGCGCCCCTTGCAGCAGTTCGTTGGCGTTGGCCAGTCGCCCGTGCTCCTCTTCCAGTTGCGGCATCTCATCCGCCTGCAGGTCCAACGCGCGCAGCTCGTTGACCTGGTAGCGCAGTAATTCGACGCGCGCCGCCTGGTGGGCGCCTTCACGACTCAGGGCGTCGCGCCGCTCCTGCAGGCCCTTGAGGGTGTGGTAATGGCCGGCCAGCACCTCGACGCTGGCGTTTAAGGCGGCGTAGTCATCCAGCATCTGACGCTGCGCCTCGCGCTTCAGCAGGGATTGATGTTCGTGCTGACCGTGAATGTCCACCAGCCGTTCGCCCAGTTCGCGCAGCATCTGCATGGGCACCGGCCGGCCGTTGATATACCCCTTGGATGGTTTGTCGGTCTCGATGACGCGGCGCACGAGACACTCCTGGTCGTCGAACAGGTCGTGCTGTGCCAGCCACTGCGCCGCGTCGTGCTGCGCCGAGAGTTCGAAGCCGGCGGCGATCTCGCTGCGCTCGCAGCCATGGCGGATCACGCCGCTCTCGGCGCGTGCCCCCAGCACCAAGGCCAGGGCGTCGATGAGGATGGATTTGCCGGCGCCGGTTTCACCGGTCAGTACCGTGAGCCCGGCGTGCAGGCTCAGCTCGAGCTTGTGCACGATGGCAAAATCGCGAATGTAGAGATGGTTCAGCACGTCAGAATTTCTCGCCCCAGCGGAGTTTGGCCCGGAGCACATCATAATGATTTCTGTTGCTGGGGTGTATCAGGGTGA
>JAYUFH010000155.1:0-2110 GCA_043738765.1 Pseudomonadota bacterium
TATACCCAGCGGTTCATGGCCGACAAGGCGCGCGCGGCGGCGCGGTCCACCCCCAAGGTGCCGGGCAGACCATAATAGGCGTCGATAAATCCGCGCGTCGTGGTCTCCGCCGCCTCGCGCCCGCCCATGCCACCGCCGACCCCATCGGCGATCACTGCCAAGGTATCGTTCACCCCGCGAAAATGGGTATTGCCGGTGAACGCGGCAACGAAATCGTCATTCGCCTTGCGTCGACCGGTTTCGCTGACATAGCCGATACGGGTCTGTAGTGATTCTGTAGTCATCGACGTGTGCAGCCGGTTGGCGGAATCACATTAGTGTTACACATTCATCACCCGCTGACACCACCCTGCGCCGCTGGCCGCCAGCGCATCGCGCCATCACACGCGCGCGCCGGAGACCGCACCCCAGGTGGTACGCCAACGTTGCTTCACCGACACCAGCCCCACCAGTCCGAGCAAGGCCAGCCCCGCGAACACCCAGAAGCCCATGGCGAATCCACCGGTCATGCCGCGGGACCAACCCAGGGACTTGGCCAGAAAGAACCCGCCGACACCACCCGCCGCACCCACCAAGCCGGTCATGACGCCGATCTCGTGACGAAAGCGCAACGGCACCAACTGAAACACCGCACCATTACCCATGCCTAAGGCCATGGCGCCGGCAAAGAAGATCAACACCGCGAGCCAAGCCACCGCTGGCAGCTGAGTGAAACCCCAGCCGGCGACTTTGTCCGCGGAGACATGTAGCGCGGATGGCACCGGGCCCTCCGGTAGAAATGAAATGGTCAGATAGGCCAGGGCCACCACGGAAAACAGAATCTGTAACGAGCGTATACCACCGACGCGGTCCGCCAGCTGACCGCCGATGGGACGGAACATGGAGCCGGCAAAAACAATGATGGCCACCAGCATGCCGGCGGCGACGCCGGAGGTGTGATACCAGTTGGTGAAATACAACGGCAGCGCATTCCCGAGTCCGACAAAACCACCGAAGGTGATGGAATAAAAAAACATGAACCACCAGGTGTCGACGTCTTTCATCACCAAGGCATAGTTCTTCAGCGTTACCGGTGCACGTTTATCCGGCGCATCCTTGACCATCCAGGTGTAGAGCACAAACACGATGCCGAGGGGAATCAGGAGAAAACCGAACACCGATTGCCAACCATAAGTTTCCGCCAGCCACGGCACCAGCATGGAGTCCAGCACCACGCCCATGTTGCCGGCGCCGGCAATACCCATGACCACACCTTGATACTTCGGCGGATACCAACGGCTCGCCTGGGGCAGTGCCACGGCGAAACTCGCGCCCGCCACACCCAGCACGATCCCGAACAGCTCCACTTCCAGCTTGGAGTGCAGGCCCACGAGCCACGCATAGGCCATGCCGGCCATGACCACCAGCTGACCAAATTGCCCGGCGCGTTTCGGCCCGATGTGATCCGCGAGGCTACCGAGGGGAACCCGCAACAGTGCACCGAACAAGATGGGGATAGCGACGATGGTGAATTTTTCTTCGATGGGCAGGCCCAGGTCTTTGGTGAGATACAGGGACAGCGGCCCCAGCACCACCCACACCATAAAACTGATATCGAAGTACAAAAATGCCGACAATAATGTGGGCCAGTGACCGACCTGTTTAAACTCACGCCAATTCATCTTGTATCGTCTCCCTGCCTCGGTGTTCGGCGCTCCGGGCTTGCAGTGGGTTAGTGGGGCACAGACAGCTCATCCCGCATAGGCAAGTCGCGTGCCATACCGGCAACTTCAGCGAGCTGATGATTTCTCGGGGATTTTTCGCGGCAGTCACTTCCATGCCGATGACAGTTTGCACTGCATTAGGGAGCGGTCGGCCGTCACGCCCATATTTGGTGCAGCCATAAGGACTGAGTCAGCGGCATGGTCTCAGAAATACGCGGCATTAAAAGCCATCGCGCGGCCGAGTGCGTGCCACGCACCGATCAAGAGAAACCGCACGCAGGGCGCACCCTACCAGGGCAGATGCCGGGCGAATTTTTGATCCAAGGATCCGCCGGCAGGAATGGCACAGCGGGACCGGATCGTTGCATAGCGGTGGGATTAAGCGTGCAGGTTGTATCGCCCCCGTA
>JAYUFH010000156.1:0-2109 GCA_043738765.1 Pseudomonadota bacterium
TATAGAAACCCTTTGCTGGCGGAAGCGTTGAAGGTGCTTGGTTATGTGCAGCGTTTCGGAATGGGCATTCCGCTGGCTGAACAGGAACTTAAGAAGAATGGGAATCCGGCGCCTGAGTATCGGTTCGAGCCTACGGGGATTCTGACGATAGTGAGGAAGCGCCCTTGAAGACCATCGCTTTTTTCAATAATAAGGGCGGCGTGGGTAAGACCTCCTTGGTGTACCACTTGGCGTGGATGTACGCCGATAACGGGTTGAAAATCATTGCAGCGGATCTGGATCCACAGGCAAACCTTACGTCTATGTTCCTGGACGAAGATCGATTGGTGGAGTTGTGGCCGGAGGGGGAACATCCGCAGAGTGTGCTTGGATGTATATCTCCAATTCTGAAGGGAACCGGTGACATTGCCGACCCGCACGTAGAAGAGATTTCCGATAACATAGGGCTCATGGTGGGTGATTTAGGACTATCGCGCTTCGAAGATAAACTTTCAGATGCGTGGCCGCGTTGCTCCCTAAGAGACGAGTCAGCTTTCCGTACTACCTCTGCCTTTTATCGAGCCATGCTTAAAGCCGGAGAGGCTTGGAATGCAGATCTGATTCTGATCGATGTCGGCCCGAATCTCGGCGCTATCAACCGTGCCGCCATTATTGGTGCGGAGCACATAACGATCCCGTTAGCACCGGATCTCTTTTCACTACAAGGGCTGCGCAACCTGGGGCCCACTTTGCGAGATTGGCGGCAAGAGTGGTCTGAAATGGCAGAAAAGAACCCAAATTCAAATCTGGCTTTGCCAAAAGGAAAAATGGCGCCAGCGGGTTATGTAGTGATGCAGCATGCCATGCGGCTAGACCGGCCGGTTGTCGCGTATGGCCGATGGATAGCCCGTATACCGGGAGAATACCTGAAGTCAGTCATGGATGAATCACCAAAGAACGCGCCGCCGGTCGAAAAAGACCCCCATTGTTTGGCGACCCTCAAGCACTATCGCAGTCTTATGCCCATGGCCATGGAAGCACGTAAGCCGATGTTTTTTCTTAAACCTGCCGATGGGGCGATCGGTGCGCATGTAACGGCAGTGCAGAACTGTTATCGGGACTTCGAGCTGCTGGCGCGTAAAATTGCCGAACGCTGTGGTGTTGCTTTTCCCTAACTAACGATCATTTAATTGAACGGTTTATATCGGAAAATATGAGCATACTCGTCAATAAAAACACCCAGGTTATCTGCCAGGGTTTCACCGGCAAGCAGGGCACTTTCCATTCCGAGCAGGCGATCGCCTATGGCACGAAGATGGTCGGCGGTGTCACGCCGGGCAAGGGTGGGCAGCGGCATCTCGGCCTGCCGGTGTTCAACACCGTGCGCGAGGCGGTGCGCGAGGCCGGTGCCGAGGCGACCATGATCTACGTGCCGGCGGCCTACGCCGCCGATTCCATCCTCGAGGCGGCGGACGCGGGTATCAAGGTGATCGCTTGCATCACCGAGGGCATACCGGTGCTGGACATGCTCAAGGTCAAGGCGGCGCTGAAGGCCTATCCCGATTGCGTGCTCATCGGTCCCAATTGCCCTGGCATCATCACACCCGGCGAGTGCAAGATCGGCATCATGCCCGGCGCAATCCACAAACCCGGCGCCATCGGCATCGTGTCGCGCTCCGGCACGCTCACCTACGAAGCCGTGCACCAGACCACCCTCGCCGGGCTCGGTCAGAGCACCTGTGTCGGCATCGGCGGCGACCCGATCCACGGCCTCGGCTTCATCGATTGCCTGCGGCGCTTCGAGGCGGACCCCAAGACCCGCGGTATTATCCTGGTCGGCGAGATCGGCGGCCAGGACGAGGAGGACGCCGCCGCCTACATCAAGCACAACGTGCGCAAGCCGGTGGTGGCCTACATCGCCGGCGTGACCGCGCCCCCGGGACGGCGCATGGGGCATGCGGGTGCGGTGATCGCCGGCGGCAAGGGCACGGCCGCGGAGAAATTTCGTGCGCTCGAAGCGGCCGGTGTGCACACCGTGCGCTCCCCCGCGGACATGGGCGCGCGCATGTCCGCGCTCCTGAAGTAATGGAGCATCGCTGATGACTCGGGCCCTGCGCCTGGTGATCGCGC
>JAYUFH010000157.1:0-2104 GCA_043738765.1 Pseudomonadota bacterium
CGCCACTTGGGACCGCGCCGCCACCCCGGGTATTGCCACGTGGATCGCTGATCGATCTGTCAGCTTGACCGCCAGGGGGATCGCATAATGCGATTGCCCGTGCGCCGGACAAGCCGGCAAGGAGTAGTAGATGCAAGTTCTATACGGTGAAGGCGTAGCCTGCCGCACCGGCCCCGTGCCATGCGCCACTGATCGCGAGGTCAGTGGTGAAGCGTTGGTGAGGGGAGTCGTGGGCTGGGTATTGAGCCGCGAAAGCGCACTTTCGAGCGCCGACCGGGTGGGTAAACCGGGAAGGCAACACGGTTACGGGCGCCATGGCGAGCCCGCCAACCGGCTCGGCGTGGTCAGAGACCCCAGGCACGCGACGATGCTTCTTGCACGGAAACCGGGAGATCTCTCCTCCGCCCATGCCCGCACGGGCATGGGCCGCAGTGGGAAGGCGAAAGCCGCACGCCAATGATGCACGGAGGGGAGAAGTCGGACCTCGCTGTAGTAGCTGGGAAGTCGCCGAACAAATCCGGGCAACTGGACGCGGAGGCAATGGAGCCAAGAGCGGGGGCCAAGGAGAATGCGGAACAGCGAAACACGCGCCGGACACAGAGTCGGGAAAGCGTGGACCAGTCGCTGGGCCGCATACGCGAAGCAGCGATGCGAGACAAAAGGACCGTGTTCACCGCGCTCTTGCATCATGTCACACCGGCGCTACTGGACTGGGCCTTCTTCCAACTGAAGAAGTCCGCGGCCCCAGGCGTCGATGGCGTGACATGGGACCAATACGAGGCAGGCCTGCCGGATAGATTGGCAGACCTGCACGGACGGGTTCAGCGGGGCGCCTACCGGGCACTGCCGTCCCGGCGTCAGTATATCCCCAAGCCGGACGGGCGGTTGCGCCCGCTCGGCATTGCCGCGCTGGAAGACAAGATCGTCCAACGCACGGTGGTGGCCGTGCTGAACGCCATCTACGAGACGGACTTTGTTGGGTTCTCCTACGGGTTCCGCCCCGGACGCAGCCAGCATGATGCGCTGGATGCCCTGGCGGTGGGACTGCACAGGCGAAAGGTGGGCATCGTGCTGGATGCCGACATCCGGGCGTTCTTCGACACGATCAGCCATGACTGGCTGATGCGGTTCCTCGAACATCGGATTGGCGACCAGCGGGTTCTGCGTCTCATCGGCAAATGGCTGAAAGCTGGTGTTCTGGAAGACGACACATGGACCGAAGGCACGATAGGCACGCCGCAAGGGGCGGTGATCTCACCGCTGCTGGCGAACGTCTATCTGCACTACGTCTATGACCTGTGGGTGCAACAATGGCGGGAACGCCATGCCCACGGGGACGTGATCGTTACTCGATATGCGGACGACACGGTTGTCGGCTTCCAGCACGAGGCGGACGCCCGTCGCTTCCTCGACGATCTGCGGGAAAGGCTGGCAAAGTTCGAGCTGGAACTGCACCCTGAGAAAACCCGCCTGATCCCGTTCGGCCGATACGCGAAAGCGGACCGGTCCGACGCGAGGACAGGGGGGCTGGGAACTTTCGACTTCCTGGGCTTCACGCATATCTGTGCGAAAAGCCGGGGCGGCGCGTTCCAACTCAGGCGGCAGACCATGCGCAAACGCATGCGGGCCAAACTCGCGGAAATAAAGGAGGAGATGCGGCATCGCCTGCATCGGCGCATAGCCGAACAGGGACAATGGCTGAAAAGCGTCGTGGCTGGCTACTTTGCCTACCACGCCGTACCGACGAATGGACGCAGTATCTCGGCGTTCCGGTATCATGTGATCCAGATGTGGCTGAAGTCGCTCCGGCGGCGCAGCCAGCGGCATAATATGCCGTGGGAGCGGATGAACCGGGTCATTGACCTCTGGATACCGCCCGCCGTCATCCGCCACCCCTGGCCCAGTCAACGCTTCGACGTCAAACATCCAAGGCAGGAGCCGAGTGCGTTAGCAGCGCATGCTCGGATCTGTGCGGGGGGCGCGGCGTGAGTCGCGTCCCTACCGCGACTGGGGCTTGGATCGATGGGGCTTGCGGAACCGCGCCACGCCCATAGGATGGGGGCAACAGTTTGACAGGAGGGACTTCCGAATGATATCGCGGTGG
>JAYUFH010000158.1:0-2093 GCA_043738765.1 Pseudomonadota bacterium
CCCCCGACGAGGGCTGTGGATTTTGAAACCACCGTTGGCTTTGTCACAAGAGCGACGGGTGGCCTATACGACGACGCAGTAAACGCCGAGCCGAGGAGCGGTGCATTTAGCTCGAAGCGTCAGTGTCGTGCCCGGCAAGCGAGTGTGGGGGAATTGCCAATGAATTGGCCGCGTGGGCGCGGTCGAGCCCTTCGACGCAAGGACGTCGCCAGCGCGGCAGCAACCACTTGCAATTGCCAGCCGCTGTGTGACGGCTATCGGCTGAGGTTCCCTCGCGCAAAGTCGCTTACATAGCCCGCCCAATCCTCGTACGACACAAAGTGCCCCCCTTCCGGATTCAGGATTAAGGTGGACTCCTTCCCGTTCTGTTTAAGCGCCTTGTCCAGCCGGATGCTCTGCTCCTGATCCACGATCCGATCCTTTCCCCCTGCCACCAGCAACACCGGCGATCTGAACCGGCTCGCGTTCCCCAAGGCTGATCTGTGAGCAGAAGCGTTCTCCGGCGTGCCGTCCACCGCCGCGCTGTCATCGATATATTTCATCGTCGCAGGATCCAGAAGCCAGGCCGGCGTATGCCACTTTTGGAACATGTCCGCAAAGTCATATATGCCGGAAATCAAAACCATCCCGGCCAGTGGCTCCTTGTCGGCCACCATCGCGGCGACAACAGCACCGCAGCTCAGGCCCGAAACGATAATCCGCCTTCGATCCACACTGGCCCATGTTCGCAATCGCGACAGAACAGAACGAAGTGCCGCCTGCGTTCTTGCGCCGCAAAAGTCGGCCTTACCTGTTGATTGTCCATACCCCGGCATGGACATCCCGACCGACACATATCCCTGGGCAGCGGAAATCTTCAAAAGCCCGCCCTCCACAAAGTTCTCGGCCCCGGGGCGGTCCTCGCCCTGCACGCCGTGGATGTAAACCACCACCGGCAGCTTTCCCTTTGCTCCCGGCGGCTCAGCCCAGTAGATCTCCACATGGTTGCCCGCCGAGCCGATCAGTTCGTGATGCTCCGCAAGTTCCGACGGGGCCGGGCTTTCGGCCAACGTCGCACTGGATACCAGGAAGCCGAAAGTAAGAAAGCAAAACCACTTCTTCATCTAAAGTCCCTGCGCGAATTAGAAGAGCTTCGGCTTGATGCCGCATCCGCGATGTCTTCCTCGTCAGTAGCCGATTCTCCAAGAACTATGGGTACGAGGCTACCGGACAGTTCACCGGCGCGAAGGCTTTGGTCGTGGGCATGGGGATTGCCGGCCCACACGACCGATCGCTGACCGGCACCGAATCTTTTGGCTCTGGTTCTCCGAAGCGGCACTGAGGTGGCGGGCGCTTTCTGATGCATGACCGACGCCCACACGGTTTCGGCCATCGGCAGCTGAGGGTCGATTGCCGGCCCACACGACTGATCGTTGACAAGTACCGGACCTTGTGGCTCTGGTTCTCCGAGACGGCCCGGCGCGCGTCAAGGTAGTTGTCGCCTCATTCATGCAGCCAGCGGCTGTTTGTTTTCCGCTTCTGCCATCGAGTGCTTGATGACGACGGAGTCACGTTCAGGGTTGAGGGTTACCGGGCCGGTCGGTGTCCAGTCGCGTGTAGCGCCTGACCAGCGCGCGGGGTTGCGCTCACGGGCCTGTAGGTAGAGCTCGTGTCGAGCCGCCAGGATGGCCTGATCTGCGCCGCAATGACGCTGGCCAGGGGTGACGTAGCGGATGCCGCTGTGCCGGTGCTCATCGTTGTACCAACGCACGAACTCAGCTGCCCAGGTTCGAGCTGCCTGCAGGTCGGCGAAGCCCTTGGCGGGGAACTCTGGGCGGTACTTGGCGGTGCGGAACAGCGACTCGGCGTAGGCGTTGTCGTCGCTCACGCGGGGCCGCGAGTACGACGGCTTGACGCCCAGCCAGTACAGCATCGCCAGCACTGTGGTGGCCTTCAGCGTGGCGCCGTTGTCGCCGTGCAGCACGGGCTTGGTCAGCATCGTGGCGATGCCCTCGGCCAGCGCGGTGCGGCGCACCAGGTGAGCGGCGTGCACGGAGTCGTCCGTGGCGTGCACCTCCCAACCAACGATCTTGCGGCTGTACAGGTCCAGGATC
>JAYUFH010000159.1:0-2088 GCA_043738765.1 Pseudomonadota bacterium
GAGTGCGCAGCACCTCCTCGGCGCCCTGCCCCGCGGGCAAGGGAAAATCCGGCAGATAGTTGGTGCCGAAGGTGAGACGCAGGTTGCAGCGCCGGGCGATCTCCCGGGTATTTTCCAGGGCCTCGGGGATGTCCTCGAACAGCGCCGCCATCTCCGCGCTGGAACGAAAATATTGTTGCTGGGTATAACGACGCGGACGGCGCGCATCCGCCAGCACCCGGCCATCCTGGATGCAGACGCGCACCTCGTGCGCCTCGAAATCGTCGGCTTTGAGAAAATGCACGTGGTTGGTCGCTACCACCGGCAGGCCGAGACGCCCCGCCAGGGCCACCGCCCCGTGGTTGACCTCCTCCTGCAGGGGTTGGCCGGTGCGTTGCAACTCCAGATAAAACCGCTCGGGGAATAACTGCCGGTATTCCACCGCCAAGGACTCCGCCAAGGCCACATTGCCCGACAGCAAGGCCTGGGCGATGTCGCCATCCTGCGCCCCGGACAAGGCAATCAGTCCATCGCTGGCGGGAGGCTGCAACCACTCCCGCGACAAACACGGCCGCCCGGCGTGCTGTCCCTCGGCATAGGCGCGGGTCAGCAGGCGGCTTAGGTTGCGATACCCGGCGAGGTTCTGACACAGCAACACCAGGCGGTGGGGTTTGTTCCGGTCCGTGGGGTTTTCCAGCCACACATCCGCCCCCACCACCGGCTTGATGCCCGCCGCCACGGCGGCGCGGTAAAATTTCACCATGCCAAAGACGTTGCTGAGGTCCGTGAGCGCGATGGCGGGCATACCCTGGGCCACGGCGCTGGCGATCAGTTCATCGATGCGCACGATGCCGTCCACCAGGGAGAATTCGGAATGCAGGTGCAGATGGACGAAGGGGGCAGTCATGGGTCTATTTCACCATAAAACGGGCGGACAATCTTGTATACGGGGAGAGGTACATGTCGATTCACACATTGACAGCCTGCATCGACTGTGCAGCCAGTATGCCGCATGGCAAGCTGCGCACCTGGGCGCCGAAGGATGGGTTTCGTACGGTAAAAAAGGGCGGGTTCAGGGCGACTGATGGAGACAAATTATCGACGTTTACCCGTTTTCTTAAAAATGCCCATGCAAGCCTGCCCCGGTTCAGCCGTAGCGGTAGGTCTTTGGATTTCATATGATGTCACCTCTGCATATGTTTAAGTAACCAAAACGTCAATCCGGAGTAAAGCCTATGTTCACGCAACACCAGTTCGTCGCCCTGGCGGTGTGCATCCTGGTTACCTCTGCTGCCGGGGCGCAGGAACTGACCGGCACGCTCAAGAAGATCGACACTACCAAGACCATCACCCTCGGTCACCGCGAGTCTTCCATCCCATTCTCGTACTACGACGACAAACAACAGGTCGTCGGCTATTCCCATGAGATCATGCTGAAAGTCGTCGATGCCATCAAACGCGAGTTGCGCCTGCCCGGGCTGCGGATAAAACTGGTGCCGGTCAGCTCGCAAAATCGCATCGCGCTGATCCAAAACGGCACCGTGGATCTGGAGTGTGGTTCCACCAGCAACACCGCCGAACGCCAAAAACAGGTCGCGTTTTCCAACAGTCTTTTCGTTATCGGTGCGCGCTTGCTGGTGAAGAAGGATGCGGGGATCAAGGATTTCCCGGACCTCGCCGGCAAGACCGTCGTCACCACTGCCGGCACCACGTCCGAACGCCGGCTGCGCAAGATGAACGTGGACAAGAAGATGCACATGAACATTATCAGCGCCAAGGACCACGGCGAATCCTTCCTCACGCTCGAGACCGGTCGCGCGCAGGCGTTTATGCTGGATGACGTGCTGCTGTATGGCGAGCTTGCCAAGGCCAAGCGCCCCGGCGACTGGATCGTCACCGGCACGCCGCCGTCGCACGAGGCCTACGGCTGCATGTTGCGCAAGGACGATGCTGCATTCAAAAAATTAGTGGATACCACTATCGCAGAGGTCCAGACCTCGGGCACCGCGGAAAGGCTTTACCGCAAGTGGTTCTTGTCGCCCATTCCACCCAAGGGCCTGAATCTGAATTTCCCCATGAGCACCGAGGTGCGCGCCTTGTTCAAGCATC
>JAYUFH010000160.1:0-5501 GCA_043738765.1 Pseudomonadota bacterium
GCCGTGTTGATATCAACGAGCGATTTGGAGCTCTTCGCCAACGCCACACCGCTCACGCCGGTGAAAGTCAGGAACGATGCCACCACCATCGTGGCAATCATGCGGTATATCGATTTATAAGACATAAACATTTCTCCAATTGGTTTTTTAGTTAATACCGTTATCGGGAAAGAGAACCGGCAGCGGCCGTTCCGCCTATAGACGGTTCATCATTGATCAGGTTGTTAAGATGCCGGCGTCGGTGTTTGAAACAATTCATCAGCGAACGGCGCGGCAATGCTATCACCGCAAGACGCCCACTGCCACTGTGGGAGATATGCGCGATCGATAAATTTAACAATTGATTACAATCGACTCCTCATGGTTGAAACTATGTTCCACTGGAACTGCCGCGGTGGGCAGCATCCCCAGGCTGCCTTGGCTCAGATTTTGTATAAGGTGCGGTCTTGCCATGACACGCGTGGGCGTGGAAGTTATATGGGGCGGCTTGCATAGCCTGGCTGCCAGAGACTCGGTTCAACAGCGGTGATCGTGTAAGGCTTGATATTGCGGGGCATGCGATGGTTTCGACGATACTGCGGCGGCGGGCGATTACCGGTCTTCGAATCAGGAACTACAGCGGTACTGTATCGATGAATGCGTGAATGAGGAGGTAGCAAGCCCCCAAGTGGATGGACGGTGACACGCCGCGGGCGGGGTTGACCCCGCCCGCGCCAGATAGCTGACTTATTTTCTGCGCCGACGGCGACGCTTTGGTTTTGCCGCCTTGGCCGCGGCCTTCTCCGCCATTTGCATACCGCTGAGCATGCCTTTTTCCACCAGCGTGAACAGTTTGTGCGCCGCTTTGGTGGTGGCGTGGGACATGCGTGCAGACTTGAGTGCGGCATTGGCTGCGCTCAGTTGCGTCAGCACCGCCTTGCGGGCGTTGCGCGCGACGGCCTTGACTTCACTCGATCTGGCCTTCTTTACGCGCGCCAGACTACTGGCCGAACGTTTTTTGAATCCTGCGCTTTTTCTGGCGGCCGCCGTGGCCGCTTTTTCCGTTGTGGCGACCGCTTTATTAACCGCTTTAGCCCAATCGGCGAAGGTCTTGGCTGCGGCTTTTTCTGCTGTGGCGACGGCCTTGATGACGGAAGCGCCGCGCGCTGCGGCAGAGGGTTTCTTTTTTGTTGCCATAGTGTCAGCTCCTTAAGGAGTGAGGGTGGAGGCGTGACTATAGCACACTCTAGCGCGTGCATACCTTGTCGTGCAGGTGGAAAGATAAGTGAACACGCGGCAGAGGCAATTTCGCTATGCATGGCGCTGCGCAAGCGCAGGTATAGGTAAATGGCAGGGGTGTTCGTGCCACTGCATGCAGTGCAAGGTGTTAGCAAAGTGCTATTTCTTATATGTCCGACCGCTAACCTCCGCTCGCAAGTTCGATGGGTGTATATGGGAATGAATGTATTACTCGCGTGCAGAGAGTGATCACAATATGGATTCGTTAGCCATCTCTAATAGAGTCTTTAATTGATTATTCATCGCCTTGATACCGGGTCGAGCGGCCCGGTCATGCACGCTGTTCTCCCACGGGATAAGACGGTCAGCGCGCGATAATGCAGGCAAACACGGTGGCCGCTGCGCAGTGCGTGTTGGCCGTGTGTCTGGTCTGGCAAGCGTGTAGTGACCAGGCTTGTCTTTTGTGGCATCAGACGACATGCTTCACGCCTGAATTACAAGGGAGCCGCCAGCATGTTCATAGACCATCGGGAACGACACTACACACAACACATCGGCTGGTTGCGCGCCGCCGTGCTGGGGGCGAACGACGGCATCGTGTCGACGGCCAGCCTGCTGGTCGGCGTGGCGGCATCCAACGCGGGCCACAGCGAGGTGCTGGTGGCCGGGGTCGCCGGTCTGGTGGCCGGCGCCATGTCCATGGCGGCGGGTGAATACGTGTCGGTCAGTTCTCAGTCCGACACGGAACGGGCGGATCTGGAGCGCGAGCGTAAAGAGCTCGCGGCGGATGAAGGCTACGAGCGGGAAGAACTGGCGTTGATCTATGTCGGACGCGGGCTAGACCCGGCGCTGGCACAGCAGGTCGCCACTCAACTTATGGCCAAGGACGCACTGGGGGCCCATGCGCGTGACGAGCTCGGTATTTCCTCTACGATCACTGCCCGTCCGATCCAAGCGGGCCTGACCTCCGCAACCACCTTTGCCCTGGGCGCCGCCTTGCCGCTATTGACCGCCGTGCTCACGCCGCATCACCACCTGGTCTTGGTTATTTCGGGTACGTCCCTGATTTTTCTGGCGCTGCTGGGGACATTGGCGGCCTACACCGGCGGTGCACGGGTGTTGCTGGGCGCCGCGCGCGTCACGTTTTGGGGCGCGCTGGCCATGGCGCTGACCGCCGGCGTGGGCGCGCTGTTCGGGGCGGTTGTGTGATAAATTGTCGCTGTTTTTCATCGGGAGAGAAGCTATGAACGCAGTCAAAATCGCCGTTGTCCTGCTGCTCGTGGCCGGCACCCTGGGTTTGGTATACGGCGGTTTCAGCTACACCAAGGCCACCCACGAGGCCCAGCTCGGCCCGATCCAGTTTTCCCTTGAGGAGAAGGAGATGGTCGGCGTGCCGGTGTGGCTCGGTGTCGGTGCGATCGTGCTGGGTGGGGCGCTGTTGTTAGTCGCAGGTAATCGACGTTAGTCTAATGCCGTGCTTCTGTCTGCAATGTGTGTGGGCCGTGAAGGTGTCCGCCGTGGGTACTCTGAGCTATGCATGACACGCACGACATTAAACCCGGCCAGTCCATTGAGTTACTGAAGGCGCTGCACATCCTCACGCGCGACGGCGCCATGAACCAGGACAGCCGGCGCAAACTCAAGCAGGTCTACCACCTCTACCAATTCGTCGAGCCGCTGCTGACGGAGGTGCAGCAGGCGCAGGCGGAGATCAACCTGGTGGATCACGGGGCGGGCAAGTCCTATCTGGGATTTATCCTGTACGACCTGTTTTTCAAATCGCTGAATAATGCTTCGCATATCTATGGCATCGAAAGGCGCGATGAGTTAGTGGACAAATCCCGCGACCTAGCCGCGCACCTGGGGTTTGCCGGCATGTCGTTCCTTAACCTGTCGGTGGCGGAATCCATCGACTCCGGGCGTCTGCCGGCGCGGGTGGACGTGGTGACCGCATTGCATGCCTGCGATACCGCCACCGACGATGCCATCCATTTTGCCTTGAAGAAACAGGCCCGGTTCGTCGTGCTGGTACCCTGTTGTCAGGCGGAAGTGGCGGCGGTGCTGAAAAAGACCAAACCCGCCGCCTTGGCCAGAAACGCCCTGAGCGAGATTTGGCGCCATCCATTGCATACCCGCGAATTCGGCAGCCAGGCGACCAACGTGCTGCGGTGTCTGCAGCTGGAGGCGCACGGCTACCAGGTGAGTGTGACGGAGCTGGTGGGGTGGGAACATTCCATGAAGAACGAGTTGATCATCGCGCGCTACAAAAACACGCCGCGCCAGCGTCCGGCGGAACGCTTGCGCGAGGTGCTGGCAACCCTGGGGCTGGAGGAACTGCGTCAGCGGTTCTTTGTCTAGCAGGTTGTTGAAAAAGCCCATCCATGGGCTTTTTCCCCTGCGGGGACCTTGTCAACCCGCAAAGCGAAAAGTGTGATTTTCGCTTTGCTTCATTTTCAAACACATAAAGCGTGTTTCCCCCTTCGGGGACAGGTAAAAATGGCGGCCCGTCCGTGGGCCGCTAGCAGGCTGTTTTTCAACAGCCTGCTAGCGCACTAATCGCTATCAGCGTGCTCGTGCCGCTACGGCGGGACTCTGCGCAAGCCCACCCCTACCACCAGGTACGCACCCCCGCGACAAATTCCGCGCCATGCGCCGTCTCGCCGTTTTGCAGCGCGTAGTTGGCCGTGTCGCCGTACAGCCGCGTCCACACGACGCCGATGTAGGGCGAGAAGGTACGCCGGATGTCATAGCGCAAACGCAGGCTGAGTTCGACGCTAGCCAGCCCCGCGCCGAGTTCACGTCCGGGATCCTTTTTGCCGTAGAGGTTGGCCTCAAACTCCGGCATGAGGACCAGGCGTTGGGTCAGGAGCAGGTTGTACTCCGCCTTCACCCGGGCGGCGCTGCGCCCCGTGTCGCCGACATAAGCGGTGGCATCGATGTCGAACAGGTACGGCGCGAGCCCCTTCACGCCGATGGCGAGCCAGTCGCGGGACGGCAGGCCGTTGACCTGCAGGTCATGGCGCACCCCCGTCTGGACATCCCAGTAGGGCGCGACGGCCCGGCTGTAGAACGCCTCGATGTCCGCCTCCCGGACTTTGCGCCGACGTGCCTCGCCTTCAGTCTTAAACCACAGTTTCTGAATATCGCCACCGATCCAGGCCTGGGCATCCCAGTAGGGGGTGCGGTCCGGTTTGCTGTCGCGCAGCTCAAAGCGATCGAGCATGAGTTTGGTGAGCAGCGTTTCTCCATGTTTGTGCATGGCGTGCAGTTCCATCGGTGCGTCCTCCTGTGCCTGTGCCGCCAGAGGCAGATAGACAGCCCCCGTCGCGGCGGTCAGGACCAGGAGCGTCTTCAAGCGCAGTGATGTCTTGTTGTCATGGATGGTTTTCATGCGACGTTCACCTCGCGGAACATGCCTGCTTCCATGTGGTACAGCAGATGGCAGTGGTAGGCCCAGCGGCCCTTGGCATCGGCCAGCACGCGGTAGCTGACGGCGTGCCCCGGTTTGACGCTGATCGTATGTTTGCGCGCCTGGAATTTGCCGTCGGGACTTTCCAGCTCGCTCCACATGCCATGTAAATGGATGGGGTGTTCCATCATGGTGTCGTTGATGAGCGCGATGCGCACCAATTCGCCGACCTGGAGACGCACGGGTTCCGCATCGGAGAACTTAACGCCGTCGAAGGACCACATGTAGCGTTCCATGTTGCCCGTAAGATGTATTTCAATGGTGCGCCCGGGTTCCCGTGGGTCGATCCAGCCCTGCAGGCCGTGCAGATCGGCATAGGTGAGGACGCGACGGCCATTGTCGCGCAAGCCAACGCCGGGGTCGTCCAGGCGGGTGGAGACTGCCTCTGCCGGCATATACACCCCAGGCCCATGCTCGGTGGCGGGGTGGTTTTTAACCGTCATCATGCCACCCTCGGGGCTGGTGGGGGATGGACTGTCATCCATCTTCATGCCGGGCATGGAGCCCATGTCGTGGCCGGAGTGATCCATCTTCATGCCGGGCATGGAGCCCATGTCGTGGGACATGCCCATGTCGGCCATGGTCAGTGTCGGTACCGGGTCGAGGGCGGGGATTGCCGCCGCCAGTCCTTCTCGCGGTGAGAGGGTGCCGCGGGCATAGCCCGAGCGGTCTGCAGATTGGGCAAAAATCGTGTAGGCCGCGTCGTCCCGAGGCGTGACGATCACGTCATAGGTCTCCGCCACGCCGATGCGGAATTCCTCCACGTCCACCGGGTGCACGTCCTGGCCGTCGGCGGCGACCACGGTCATGTTGA
>JAYUFH010000161.1:0-2067 GCA_043738765.1 Pseudomonadota bacterium
ACGCGGGCGCCCGTCGGCGTGACGTTGCCGGGACAGGGGTATCCCAAGCTCGATAAGCCCGCGGAGCCGGCGAACATCGCGCGCGGCGCGAAGATATACGCCACCAACTGCGTGCTCTGCCACGGCGGCAACGGGGAGGGCACCAAGGTTGGGGACGCTTATGTGTTCCCGCCGCTGTGGGGCAAGGACTCGTTCAACTGGGGTGCGGGCATGCATCAGGTGAACCTGGCGGCCGGATTTATCAAAGCCAACATGCCCTTGAGCAAGCCTAACAGCCTAAGCGATCAGGAGGCCTGGGACGTGGCGACCTTTGTCGATAGCCACGAGCGCCCGCAGGATCCGCGTTTTCGAGGCAGTGTGGCCGCGACCAAGAAGGCCTTCCACGATGAGCAGTGTCTGTACGGCGACAAAGTGGATGGGCATGTATTAGGGTCGCAGAAGAAGTAGCAGATATTCGGGGTACACCTCCGCAGCATTATCTTTCTAAACCAAGATAGTGCCGTGTAAAGATACACTATGTGTCCGCAATGTGCTGGCGTTTAGTAGGCGTAACCCCATGGACAACCGGGCGTACGCGGGGTCGCCAGCCGCCAGTAGCGCTGGCGGCTGGCAGTTACACGTGTATTAATGATCGACATCCGGATGGCTGACATCCGGATGCTCAATCTCCGGCTTATTCATATCCGGCTTATCCATATCCGGCTTTTCCACTTCCGGCTTGTCGATATCGGGTGTCTCGACGTCCACATCCATGTGTTCAACCTCCGGTTTCTCGACGTCCACAGTCGTCGAATGATCCTGGTCCATGTCCGGACGGCTGCCATCGGGCAGGATGACATCGGCCGCGGCGACCAGTGCCGGAGCGTCAGTGGCATTCACGATGGAAGACTCATCCGCATTGGCCAGGCCCAGAGTCAGGCCGAGTGCCGAGGCTACTGCAATCAACACAATTTTCTGTTTCATGTTTGCTTCTCCGATTGGGTAATTGCTAAAAACGAGTCTGTGCGCCGACGCCGACGCCGTAGTTCGGGCTTCCGTTGCTCAGACCTTTGTCCACGTAAACCTGGAATCCACTCCCAGGACTCACGTAGTAGTTCCAGGCAACCAGCAGGTCGGCGGTGTTGGCAAAGCCTGCCTGGGTCGCCTGATGTCCAGAAAACATTGCAGTGACGAAATTCTTTTCGACGACCTGATAGGTCAGCCCGCCTTCATAAGTGGCAACATCCCTGAGGTTGTAGCCGGTCGGCGAACCCACCATGCGATAGCCGAATTGAAGAAAAGGAAACAGGGTTCTGCCGACGACCCAATCCAGGGCCACGCCGGGTTCAAAATCATTCTTACCGGTACCCAAGCGGTTAGTACGGGAGGCGGTGCCCAGCTTGATTTTGAGATACGGGCTCACGTCGGGCGCGGCGCCGGCGCCGCGGAATCGGTATTTGGCCTCGGTCCAGATATCGCCGAGTCCGCTGTTGCGCGTGACCGTTTTGCCGGCACCTCCCGCGATAACACTGCCACCGGACACCAACGCACCGGCGCTCTCCACCGCGATATAGGGAACGGTGACCTTGAGACTCAGGTTGCCGTTTTTATACTTGGCCCAAACCGGAAGGTAATAGATCTTGGTGGTGGCAGTGGTGCCATAGTCGCCCACGTAATAGGCGGGGGTGACGCCCAAGGTAACGGTGGCAGGCCGCTCGTCGGCCCAGGCGGAACCGCTGGCGATAATGGCTATCAGTGCAGTGAGAACGCCGGTGTGGCTACGCATGCAGTAATCTCCTCTTTTTTGGTTGTTGGCGGATTGAAGCGGGTTTCCGGGGTATCCGTTTGCCTGACTGTGGCAGAATAATAGTGGGAAAATTTCCCACAGTCAAGATCTGTGTTATGCTTTGTAACAGAGTTGTAACTATCGATATCTACTACAGCGCCAGCCAGCATGATCGACACCGCCTTGAAAAATGCCGTGCTAAGCATACTGCGCCCCCTGGTGCGCTATCTGATCGAACGTGGCTGGACCTATCCGGCGCTGGGCGAGATGCTCAAGGCAGTGTATGTCGAAGAGGCCCTGCG
>JAYUFH010000162.1:0-14598 GCA_043738765.1 Pseudomonadota bacterium
ACATCACCCGCAGCCGCCTCGTGATCGCCACCACTTTTCTGGTCGCCATTCTTCTGTCCATCCTGCCAGGCCCCGATTGGGCCGAGCAGTTCCGCCCCAACTGGGTCGCGCTGGTGCTGATCTACTGGTGCATGGCCACCCCGCAGCGTGTCGGCGTCGGCACCGGCTGGGTCGTTGGTCTGATCTTGGACGTGCTCTACGGATCGCTCCTCGGGCAACAGGCCCTGGCCAAAACCGTGCTGGCGTTTCTCACGCTGAAGCTGCACCTGCAGTTGCGCATGTTTCCGCGCTGGCAGCAGGCGGTGAGCGTGCTGGTGCTGATCGCCAGCAACCACCTGCTGATCCTGTGGGTCAAGAGCCTAGTGGGCCAGTCACCGGCCAGCTGGACCTACTGGACCCCGAGTATTGTCAGCATGCTCATCTGGCCGTGGCTGTTCGTTATCCTGCGCGATGTACGGCGTCGCTGGCATGTAAGCTGAGTCATGCCCGGCATACAGATCAAGGATTACCTGCGCGAAACACGTTTGTTCAACGCCCGTATCTCGGTCATCGCGGTGATCGTCGGCGTGCTGGTGTTTGTGCTGTTCGTGCGTCTCGCCTACCTGCAGCTGGTCAACTACCGTTACTACGCCACCCTGTCCCAGGCCAACCGCATCAATCCGGTACCGATACCGCCGGTACGCGGCCTGCTGCTGGATCGCAACGGCGTGATCCTGGCGCAGAACTACCCGGTCATGACCCTGGAAATCATCCCCGACCAGGTGAAGGACATGGAGGCACTGCTGCAAGAGATCGGCCAGCTGGTGGCGTTGAATGAAAAAGACATCAAGCTGTTCCGCAAACTACTGCGCGAACGCCCACGCTTCGAGAGCCTGACCCTGCGCACCCACCTGACCGACGAGGAGGCGGCGCGCTTTGCCGTCAACCGATACCGCCTGAACGGCGCCGAGTTGCGCGCGCGCCTGCAACGCCATTATCCCCTGGGCAGTCTCGCGGTGCATGCCTTGGGTTATGTGGCTCGCATCAATGAGGACGAGGCGGATACCATCGACAAGACCGCCTACCGCGGCACCCAGCACATCGGCAAGCTCGGCATCGAAGCCAGTTACGAGGACAGCCTGCTGGGCAAAGTCGGCTTCGAAAAAATCGAGACCGACGCCCACGGTCGCGCCATCCGCACGTTGGAACGCATTGCGCCGGTGGCCGGACTCAACCTGCGCCTCAACCTGGATGCGCGCATGCAGCAACTGGCGGAACAACTGCTCGGCAATTACAAGGGCGCGGTGATTGCGCTGGATCCCAAGACCGGCGCGGTCCTGACCTTCGCCAGCACGCCGACCTACGATCCCAACCCGTTCGTCAACGGCATCGATACCGATTCCTACCAGGCGCTGCGCGACAACCCCAACAAACCACTGGTCAACCGCGCGCTCAATGGCAAGTACTCGCCAGGATCGACCATCAAGGCGTTTCTCGGCCTGGCGGCGCTGGAATTCAATCAGACTTCTTCCGCCGTCTGTCCCGGCTGGTACAGCCTGCCGGGCGACACCCACCGCTTCCGTTGCTGGAAGAAGGCCGGGCACGGCGTGGTCAACCTGCACGACGCCGTGGTGCAATCCTGCGACGTGTTTTTTTATCGCCTCGCCGTGGCCCTCGGACCGGAGCGCATCAAAGATTTTCTGAGCAGCTTCGGATTCGGCGCCAAGACCGGCATCGACCTGCCCGGCGAATCCGAGGGACTGCTGCCATCGCCCGAGTGGAAAAAGGCCCGCGGGCAACCTTGGTACCCGGGTGAGACCGTGGTCATGGGCATCGGCCAGGGCCAGCTCCTCGTGACCCCGCTGCAACTGGCCACGGCCATGGCCAGCATCGCCAATCACGGTGTCGGCATGCAACCGCATCTGTTGCAGGCGATCGAGGACCCCGGGACACACAGCGTAACGCCGTTCAAACCGGTCACGGACTTCACACTCAAGCTGCACGACCCACTGCATCTCGAGACCACTATCAAGAATCTGACCGACGTGGTGAACGCCGAAGGCGGCACCGCGCGCGGCATCGGCTGGAATGCACCCTACAAGATCGCCGGCAAGACCGGCACCGCACAGGTGAAGAGCATCGGCCAGGGAGAAAGCTACAACGAGAAGACCACGGCGGAAAACCTGCGCGACCATGCGTTGTTCATCGCCTTCGCCCCGGTGGAGGACCCGCGTATCGCCATCGCCGTGATCGTGGAAAACGGCGGGCACGGTGGCTCCACCGCGGCGCCCATCGCGCGCAAACTCATGGACCTCTACCTGCTAGGCGAGAACCCCGGTGGCAAACCGGTGGCCACACCGGTGGTCGTGCCCAAGATCACGCCGGGAGACGAGCCAGACTGATGGCTCTCGATGATCCCATTTATAACACCGACACAGGACGCAGGGTGGGCATGGCCCACCGCAACACGCTAGCCGAAGCTCCTGGTGGTGGGCGATACCCACCCTACCCATCGCTATGGTGATGTCATGAATTGTGTAAAGATCAACAGGCTATGAAAAATCTCGAACGCTGGCATATCGATCGACCGTTGTTTTACGCCCTGCTGATCATCGGCCTGATCAGCATCTTCGTGCTGTACAGCGCCAGCGCCAAAGACACGGTAATGCTGGTACGCCATGTCCTGCGCCTTGCGCTCGGCTTCGGCATACTGTTCGCGATGGCCCAGATACGTCCGGAGACCCTGGCGCGTTGGACGCCCTACCTGTTTGGCCTGGGCGCCATCCTGCTGGTGGCGGTGCTGGTGGCCGGCACCACGGTCAAAGGCGCGCAGCGCTGGCTGAATCTGGGCTTCGCTACATTTCAGCCGGCGGAGATCATGAAGCTCGCCATGCCGATGATGCTGGCGTGGTATTTTTCCCGCTACCCCAGCCCGCCTAAGTTGCGTTACATCGCCGTCGGCGGCGTCATCGCCCTGCTGCCGGTACTGCTCATCGCCAAGCAACCGGATCTCGGCACGGCGCTGTTGATTCTGGGCGCGGGGCTGACGGTCCTGTTCCTGGCGGGCACCAGCTGGCGCGTCGTCGGTGCGGTGCTGGGTCTGGCGGCGCTCGCGGTACCGCTGTTGTGGTCGCACATGCACGACTATCAGCGGCAGCGCATCATGACCCTGCTCGATCCGTCTTCAGACCCCTTGGGCACCGGCTACCACACCATCCAGGCGATGATCGCCGTGGGTTCCGGTGGCTTCTTCGGCAAGGGCTGGCTCAACAGCAGTCAGGCGCACCTCGACTACCTGCCGGAAAGTTCCACCGACTTTATCTTTGCGGTGTTTGCCGAGGAGTTCGGTCTGATCGGTATCCTGCTGCTGCTCGGGATCTATCTCTTTATCGTGGCACGCGGTCTCTTGATCGCGTTTTACGCCCAGGAAACCTACAACCGCCTGCTCGCCGGTGGACTCACGCTGACCTTCTTCTTCTATTTCTTCGTCAACATCGGCATGGTCACGGGTATCCTGCCGGTGGTGGGCGTGCCCCTGCCCCTCATCAGTTACGGTGGCACCGCCACGGTGACGCTGATGGCGGCCTTCGGCATGCTCATGAGCATCCACACCCATCGCAAGATCGTCGCGCACTGATGCCACACACTACGATCGCGCCCACCGCCGGTATACCCTCTCACCGCTGCGCCCTGGCATTGCTCTTGCTGATGACTCTCGCCGCCAGCCCGGTGCACGCGCTGGATCGTTCACAGTACCCGGAACTCGGGGATTTCATCCAGCATATGGTGGTTAAGTACGACATGCACGCGCCCGATCTCAATGCCCTGTTCGCACGGGTGGAGATCAAGCCCGATATCATCACCGCCATAGAACGCCCCAGGGAAGGACTGCCGTGGTACGAATACCGCAAGCTGTTCGTGACCGATGAGAACGTGCGCCTCGGTATCAAATTCTGGAAGACGAACGACGCGACCCTGAAGCGCGCCGCCAGCGAGTACGGTGTCGATCCGGCGATCATTGTCGCCATTATCGGCGTCGAGACACGTTACGGAAAAAATGTCGGCGGCTACCGCGTGCTGGATGCGCTCACCACGCTCATGCTCAAGTCCGCGGACCGCGCGGACTTCTTCCGCGGTGAGCTGGAGGAATTTCTGCTGCTGGCGGAGGAGCTGGGGGGCGACCCGCTGAGCATCAAAGGCTCGTACGCCGGCGCCATGGGCGTACCCCAGTTCATGCCGAGCAGCTACCGGCGTTATGCCGTGGATTTCGACGGCGACCACAAGCGCAACATCCTCACCAGCGCCGCGGATGCCATCGGCAGCGTCGCCAACTATTTCAAGGCGCACGGCTGGTTGAAGAGCGAAGCGGTGACCGACGACGTCAAGATCGAGGGCAGCCTCTACAGCTGGCTGGAAAACACCGGCAACGAACCGACCCTCAGCATCTCGCAGCTGAAGAAATACGGCATCATTCCGATCGAGGGCATAGACCTGAAACAGCTGGCCTCGCTCATCACCCTGGAGGACGAAAACGGACCGATGCATCGCCTCGGCTATAATAACTTTTACGTCATAACGCGCTATAATCGCAGCAAGCGTTACGCCATGGCGGTGTACGAACTCAGCCGTCGCTTGCACCAACAGTATGACGAGACGTCACAGTGATCATTATCCGATTTCCCTCCGGCGCACGCAGCACTTTAACCCTGCTGCTGCTCGCCCTGTTTCAGGCGGCGTGCAGCAGCGTACCCGGCAACCGCGGCGGCTATTATCAGGACGACGGCCCGCACAGCCATCCGCAGGTGGACGTCTCCACCATACCCGATGCCGTGCCGCGCAATGACCCGCACAGCGCCAGCGGCAACAAACCCTATAGTGTTTTCGGCAAGATGTACTATCCACTCAAGGATGCCAGCGGCTATCGCGAGCGTGGCATCGCCTCCTGGTATGGAAAAAAATTCCACGGAAAAAAGACATCCAGCGGTGAGGCCTACGATATGTACAGCATGACCGCGGCGCACAAGACGCTGCCGCTGCCAAGTTACGTGCGCGTGCGCAATTTGAACAATGGCCGCAGTGTCACGCTACGCGTCAACGACCGCGGCCCGTTCCTGGAGAACCGCCTGATCGATCTGTCCTATGCCGCGGCACAGCGCCTCGGTATCGTCGGCAGCGGTACCGGTATCGTGGAGGTCGTGGGTATCAACACGGACGAACCGGCGTCCAGCAACATGACAGCGCAGGCGCCCGCAACAGCACCGGCCTCCACGGACAACGCGGTACAGCCGCACCTGTATCTGCAGGTCGGTGCCTTCACCCGCCGTGACAACGCCGAAAATTTGCGCCAACAACTGGAACGCGCGGAGTTCAAGCCGGTCCAGGTGCAGGTCGCGTCTCAGGATCAGACCACCGTGTATCGTGTGCGTATCGGACCGCTGGCCAATGTGGATGCCAGTGACAGCCTGGCGCAGCGCATCGCCGGTTATGGCATACACAATGCCTTCGTGACAGTGGAGTAAGATTGCAGGGCTAATAGGATATTAAACCGCCAGGGCGCCAAGAAAACTATTTCCGTGATGTAGGGTGGGCGACCGCCAGGCGAACCCATGGATGGGCGAGGTAGAGCGCTGTCGGGAACAGGCGCCGAGAGGGTGGAAGTATTGGCGCCAGGCCCCTTGGGGCAAACGCAGGAGCGGTTTCCAGTGCATCGCCCACCAGCAGAGTTGATCGACGCCGCGCGTGGTGGACAATGCCCACCCTACCCCAGCGTGACATGAGCGTCATAACAGTTACTCATCCTGTTGGAGTTCCGAGCCATTCGTAAACTTAATCGCACTATCCCAGCCGCCAATACCGCGCAGACCATGTCCCGCTATTTTCCTTATCTCTGCATCTTGCTGTTGCTGTCTTCCTCCGCGGCCACTGCGGCGGAGCCCACCGCACCCCAGGTCGCGGCCAAGTCCTGGCTGCTGGTGGACTACCACAGCGGCAGCGTGCTGGCGGAACACAATGCCGATGAGCGCCGCGAACCCGCCAGCCTGACCAAACTCATGACGGCGTATGTACTGTTCAGGCAATTACGCGCGGGGAAATTCAGCCTGGACGACAAGGTGCCGGTAAGCGCCAAGGCCTGGGGCATGCCCGGCGCACGCATGTACCTACGCTTGAACGACAAGGTCAGGGCGGAAGACCTGATCAAGGGCATGATCGTGCAATCCGGCAATGACGCGGCCATGGCGCTGGTGGAATACGTGGCCGGCAGCGAAGACCGGTTTGTAACCCTGATGAACGCCGCGGCCGCGACCCTCGGCCTGCAGGCCACGCATTATGCCAACGCCACCGGACTGATCCAGGCGCAACATTACTCCACCGCGCGCGACATCAACCGGCTGGGCGTCGCCCTGCTGCGCGACTTCCCCGAATATTATCAACGCTGGTTTGGGCTGAAGGAATTCAGCTACGCCGGTCTCACACAGTACAACCGCAACACGCTGTTGTGGCGCGTGGCCGGAACGGACGGCGTCAAAACCGGACACACACGCACCGCCGGCTTCTGTCTGGTGGCCTCGGCGATACGCGACAATATGCGCTTGGTGACGACCCTCATGGGGGCAACGAGCGAGCAGGCGCGTGCCGAGGCCGGCCTGGCCCTGCTGGACTTCGGCTTTCGCGCCTATGAGACGCGCCTGCTGTATCAATCCCTCGCGCCATCGGTGCATGTGCGCGTGTGGATGGGCAACATGGAGATGCTGCCCGCGGGCATAGGCCAGGACCTCTACCTGACTCTACCGCGCGGCGATTTCGCTAAGCTCAAGGCCAATATTCTCATTCCCCGGCCACCCACGGCCCCGATCAACGCCGGCGACGTCATTGGCCAGGTGCATCTCGCCCTCGATCAGCAACCCCTCGGCGACTACCCCTTGCTGGCCCTGCGCACTGTGCAGCAAGGCACCCTGGTGCAACGCCTCCTGGACCAGATGCAGCTGTGGTTGCACTAGTACACTGTCAAATAAGTCTTTCCGTATCGCCAGCCGGTAAGTTCTGTAGGGTAGGCGACCGCCAGGCGAACCCATGGATGGGCGAGGTAGAGCGCTGTCGGGAACAGGCGCCGAGAGGGCGGAAGTACTGGCGCCAGGCCCCTTGGGGCAAACGCAGGAGCAGTTTCCAGTGCATTGCCCACCATCGGAGATCATCGAAGCCGCGTGTGGTGGGCGATGCCCACCCTACAACGGCGGAGAATACTCTCTTGGTCTCCTGTACAGTCCCCCAAGAACGCCAAGTGTCTCCTAGCCATACACGCTGGTTTTTCCTGGCGTCCTTGGCAGTTCAGGAAAGTATTCTTAGACTTCCCTCACGGGTTTTCCGTGGGTTTTTGGGGTAAAATACACCCCCTAACGCCACGACGGTAACGGCATCCACCCCGTCGAACCCATAGCCCCTATGAATATCCCCAAGCGCGTCTACCTCAACGGCCAATTCCTGCCCACCGAATCCGCCAGCATCCCGGTGTTCGACCGCGGATTCATCTTCGGCGACGGCGTGTACGAAGTGATCCCGGTTTACGGGCAACGACTGTTCCGCCTGCCTCACCACCTGCAGCGACTGGACATGAGCCTCGCGGCCATCGGCCTGCAACAGCCCATGCGTCACCGCCAGTGGGCCGACGTGCTGCAGCAGGTGGCGCGGGAAAACGACGCAGGCGATAACGGCGACCAGTCGGTCTACCTGCAGGTGACCCGCGGCGTGGCGCCGCGCGATCACGCCTATCCCAAGGACACTACCCCCACGGTCTTCGCCTATGCCCAGGCGCTCGCCTATCCGGCGCCGGAGCAGCTGCGCGCCGGCGTCACGGCCGTCACCACGCCGGACCTGCGCTGGTCGCGTTGCGACATCAAGGCCATCGCCCTGCTGCCGAATGTGATGATGCGCCAATACGCCACCGAGCGCGGTGCCGCCGAGGCCATTCTGCTGCGCGACGGGTACATGACGGAGGGAGCGGCGAGCAATATATTTGTCGTCGAGAGTGGACGCCTGCTCACACCGCCCAAGGGCCTTTATATCCTGCCGGGCATCACGCGCGATCTGGTGGTGGAGCTGGCAAAGGCCCACGGCATAGCCTGCTCGGAAGAGGACATCAGCGAACAGCGCCTGCTGGCGGCGGAGGAAGTGTGGATGACCAGCTCGACCAAGGAGATCATGCCCATCGTGCGCATCAACGATCAGCCGGTGGGCGACGGCCGGCCCGGCCCGCTGCACGCACGCATGCATGCCTTGTATCAGGACTACAAGCAGGCGTTCCGCGCCGGCCAGGCGGAGTAACCCATGTCACTGCCCCGCCACCCCGGACCGGACACGCCACAGTTGTCCTTCCCCTGCGCTTTCGACATCAAGGCCATGGGCAGGCACAGCCCGGGTTTTGCCGCCGGCATGCGCGCGCTGGTGAGCCGGCACGTGCCACCGCGGGAACTGCACGCGGTCAACACACGCATGAGCCGCCAGGATCAATATGTCTCCGTCACCCTGAGCATCACCGCCACCAGCTACGATCAGCTCAACGCCATCTACCAGGATCTCACGGCGTGCACGGAGGTGCTGTTTGCGCTCTAAGAGAACCTCTGAACAAGTGGCAGACACTACCACGCTCGGTCCCCTGTCCCTCTACCCCCTTCGGGGAGGCACAACCCGCAGGGGGCCCGAAGTACACGGGGGAGAGGCGACTTGTTCAGAGGCTCCCTAACGCCATGCCAGTGTCCCCCACCACCGACAGCGTCATCCTCCACGACTTAGGGCTGGCGGACTATGCCGAGACGGCGCAGGCCATGCGCGACTTCACCGACCGGCGCGACCAGGACACCCCCGACGAAATCTGGCTGCTGCAGCACCCGCCGGTCTATACCCTCGGGTTGAATGCCAAACACGGTCGCTTCGACAACCCCGCGGGCATACCCGTCATCCACACCGACCGTGGCGGCGATATCACCTACCACGGTCCCGGCCAGCGGGTGGTCTACATCCTGATGGATCTGCGCCGGCGCGCCTGGGGGGTGAAGACCCTGGTCTCGGCCCTGGAGCAAACGGTAATCGATGTGCTGGACCACTATGGCCTTAAGGCCACCCGCCAACCCGGTGCCCCGGGGGTGTATGTGGACGGGCGCAAGATTGCCCAGCTCGGCCTGCGTGTACGGCGCGGCGCCAGCTACCACGGCCTATCCCTCAACATCGCCATGGACCTCCGCGCCTTCGACCGCATTCACCCCTGCGGCTATCAGGGCCTTGAGACCATCGATCTCGCTGGCCTGTTGCCGGAGGTTAAAATCGCGCAGAATAGCGCTCAGGTGGATGCCGTTCTAGTGAACCACCTGCTAAACAACCTGGGATACCATGCACAAACCGATTGACACAAACACACCGACCCTGGGACCCAATGACGCCGAGCACGCGACGCTGGACATCCCCAGCGCTCCGCCCAATCCTTTAAAAGGCGCGTCGAAAACCGCGCGCATACCGGTAAAGATCATCCCACGCGCTGAGCGCCTGCCGAAACCGGCGTGGCTGCGCGCGCGTTCGCCCAATACCCCGGAGGTGGCGCGGCTCAAGCAAATCCTGCGGGACAACCACTTGCACACCGTGTGCGAAGAGGCCGCCTGCCCTAACATCGGCGAATGTTTCGGCAATGGCACGGCCACCTTCATGATCATGGGCGCCATCTGCACCCGGCGTTGCCCGTTTTGTGACGTGGCCCACGGCCGGCCGAATCCCCTGGATATGGAGGAGCCACAGAATCTGGCGCGTACCATCCAGGCCATGGGTCTGCGCTTCGTCGTGGTCACCTCCGTGGACCGGGACGATCTGCGCGACGGCGGCGGCGGTCACTTCGCCGCCTGCATCCGCGCCATCCGCGAGATCAATCCGTCCACCTCCATCGAGATCCTGGTGCCGGACTTCCGCGGGCGCATGGACACGGCCCTCGACGTGATGCACGCGACACCGCCGGACGTGTTCAACCACAATCTCGAAACCGTGCCGCGCCTGTATCGTGCGGCGCGCCCGGGGGCGGACTACGCCCACTCCCTCGCGCTGCTGCAACAATTCAAGCAGCGTCACGCGAATGTCCCCACCAAGTCCGGCCTCATGGTGGGACTGGGGGAGACCAACGAAGAAATCGAAGGGGTAATGCGCGACCTGCGCGCCCACGGCTGCGAGCTACTCACCATCGGCCAGTACCTGCAGCCGAGCCGCGATCACCACCTGCAGGTGGAACGCTATGTCACACCGGCGGAGTTCGAACATTTCGCACAGTATGGAAAATCCCTGGGGTTTCGCAACGTGGCGAGCGGGCCGCTGGTGCGCTCGTCCTATCGCGCCGAACAACAATCACACGGGCTCTAAAAAAATATGGAATCCAACTCGTGGCTACCCACACTCCTTGGCTCCCTGCTGGCCCCACCGGGCATTATCATCATCATCGCGCTGCTAGGATTTTTTCTGCAATTAAGACGCTCGTGGGCCGGCGCCGTGGTGCTCAGTCTTAGCATCGCCCTGCTGGTCGGACTTAGCCTGCCCATCACCGGTCATCAACTACTCGCCTCGCTGGAGACCTACGCGCGCGCGGCTGAATCCGAACTCGGCAAGGAGAGCAAATCCGCGGCGCAGGCGATTGTCGTACTGGGGGCAGGACGCATTGCAGACGCCCCCGAGTATCAAGGCGACACGGTCAATGCCCTGACCCTGGAAAGGCTGCGTTACGCCGCGGTACTGCAGCGCAAGACCGGTCTGCCGATCATCGTCAGCGGCGGCTCCCCCTTTGGTGAGCGCATCCCCGAGGCTGAGCTCATGCGTAACGTGCTAGTCGATGATTTTCATGCCAACGTAAAACTGATGGAAGACAAGTCTCGTAGCACCCTGGAGAACGCACGTTACTGCCGCGACATCCTGCAGGATACCGGCATACACCAGGTCTATCTGGTCACCCAGGCCTGGCATATGCGGCGCGCCATCTGGGCCTTCCAATCCTACGGTATCGATGTGATCCCGGCTGCCACCGGGTTCAATACCTTAAGCCGCGAAGACAGCAGCTTCATCGGCTATCTGCCTTCGGCCTTGGGTATACGCATGAGTGGCCTTGCGATCCGCGAGCGCGTGGGTTATTTCTGGTACACCTTCGTTCAATCGCAAAAACCCACGCCAGCTCCTGCTACAGCGCCGCTGGCCACCCCGACGCATGAGCCCAGCCCCACACCTCCACCTGCCAGAGACCACACCCGCAAATAGTCACTGCCTGTTCATCGGCATTGATCCCGTCTGATGCCAAGCGGAAGACACGTACTGCACCCGGGACTCGAAACGCACGGTTGTCGGCGCCGTGCTGGCCAGCCGGTCCGCTATTCTTAAAAATCTATAGAGTGTCGCGAGGTTGTTGCAACGGAGTCGGATTGGCATTGTGCGTACCAAGATCAACACGCAAGCAACGCTGAAGAAATGTGGCCAGTAACGCGATTAACGCTGAGTGGCGCGCGCCAGTTCCGAGAAAGCCTTTTCAGGCGGGGTATTTTCGGAAAAGGCCTGTTGGATATCCATGACCCCATCGATACGCTTGAGCAGGGCCTGGACACAACCCGGATCAAAATGCTGTCCGCTTTCACGCCGCAGCAGGGCAAAGGCATCGCCGAAGTCCCAGGCCGGTTTGTAATGGCGCTTATTGACCAGGGCGTCGAACACGTCCGCCACCGCCACTATCCGTCCTTCCAAGGGGATATGCTCTGCCTTAGTACGTTGCGGATATCCCTCACCATTAAATTTCTCATGATGCGCATGGGCGATTTCAGCGCCCATCTTAAGTATTGGTGAATCGCTGTCTTTAAGGACTTCGTAACCAATGCTGGCATGGGACTTCATCACCTCCCATTCTTCGGCGTTCAGCTTGCCGGGCTTGAGCAGGATCTTGTCGGGGATACCGACTTTGCCGATATCATGCATGGGCGCCGCCAACAGGATGCGGTCGCAGAATTCCTTATCGGAACCGAGCTCACGCGCAATCAGCTGGGAGGTGGCCGCCATGCGATGCATGTGACTGCCGGTTTCTTCATCGCGCACCTGGCTCAGGTGACACAGACGCTGGATGATGGCTTCCTGTTCGCGTACTAACATTTCGCGGGGCATCGAAGCCATTTCGTTCGTCAGCCAGTGGGCGTTCTTGTTGTGCGCCTGCAGACTCGAGCGCAGCGCCAGCAGATTGCGGCAGCGTATCACCACTTCTTCGGGATTAATCGGTTTGTTGAGGAATTCCGTGACGCCGCTGAGCAGGGCATTGTGGCGGACCTCGCCCGCGGTCATACCGGTAATCATCACTACCGGTATGCCTTGGAAATTCGGCTGTTGGCGTGCGCGTAACGTGAATTCGATGCCGCTCATCTGCGGCATCTTAAAATCCACCAGACAGAGATCGGGCTCGTGCACGGCGCACCAGGCGAGCGCCTCTTGCGGGCCAGTGAACCCCACGCTCTCGACTCCCGGCAAGTGGCGTCGCAGGGTCTCCTGCATCAACGTGACGTTTACTTCTTCGTCGTCGAGTATAAGTATGGTTTGTGACATTTTTTCTTAGGTTGCCTCTCGTCTTCACGCATACGTTTACAAGAACCATGCCAGCGCCATAGGAGTGTTGGTGCCGATCCCCCGTTACCTCCACCATGCCGACTATATATATAATTGTTTTATATAGGCTTAAACACTTTCATGCGGTGAGATTTCATACAAAAAATCCCCCAGGAAAAAGCTCGAGATTGAGCCTTCACGCCCCTAACCGAAGTGCCGCATTTTGCGCAGTGCGGCACCTGTCCTCGCCGGTAGCCGTTATGAACTCCCTGACAACGGGCCAAAAATCCCCGGTAGGGGCCTGTTACACCTGTAATATCCTTATGGTCTTTGCTGGCATGAGCATTGCACATCTGAGTATGTCTACTTGCCACAGGAACTCAGGACTATGACCGCCAGCGCCGAACGGAATTCTCTCCATAGCCAGGGCGTTCCGTACCATGGAACGCTTAATTTAATAGGGGAGGCTGCGGGCGATGCGCTGTCACACGTAGCGCATGCGCTGAACACCCTGCGCGATGGACAGGTATTGCTGGTCATGGGTGATTTTCCCGACATCGAAAACGATCTGTTTTCCTGGATCGACCATACCGGTAACCAGATCCTCGCCGTCGATCGGACACTCAAGGAGGGCCTTGGCTTTTACCTCCTCAAGGGCGACCCGTGGCCTGTGGATGTCACCCTGGATACCCAGTCGGCTCCATGCCCCACACCGGTGGTGATGAGCGCCCAGAGGCTGGCGGCCATGCGCTCGGGCCAGTACCTGCGTCTCGCCACCTCCTGCCATGCCGCCGTGAGCGAGGTGGATACCTGGCTGCGCTGCACGCGCCACCGACTGCTGGGCATCACGGAGGATGCGCGTGGTGTCTATAGGTTTTATATCCGAAAAACATGAACAGCGCGTAACACGCTGCTGCGCAAGAACCCCCGCTCCTGCACCCACACTGCGACCTTTGGCGCAGTGCTTCATTAAGCAGATGTCATTGCGCCATTCTGATGGAGATTATCTGTACGCGTCCTGCCTGGTGAGCTTAGCCAATACTTCGTAGTGCGGCGTATGTGGAAACATATCAAAAATCTGTACACGCGCGAGCCGGTATCCCGGCATTTGGGATAAATCCTGCGCCAGTGTTTCTGCATTGCAGCTGGAGTAGAGGATGTGTTGCGGCGCCATGTCCCCCAGCTGGGCGCATAGCGCCTGGCCGATACCCCGTCGCGGGGGGTTGATGATGATCAGATCTGGTAACCCTGCTTGTGCCGTCACAAGGCCCGCCAAGTCAGCCGCTATCAGGTTCACGTGACTCAGTCCCATCTCCCGGGCAGACTGTTGTGCACAGGCGAGCGCCTCCTGCTCGATTTCGATTCCCGTCATGACCATTTCCGGCGTGGCGCAATGCAAACCAAACCCGCCTACCCCGCAGTACAAATCCAGCAGTGACCTTGGCCCGACCTCAGCTGTCCATTTTCTCGCGGTGTTATAGAGTTCCGCGGCCACCACAGGGTTGGTTTGAAAAAAACTTTTGGGACGGATATACAACGGCACCCCGTTCAGTCTCTCGCTCAACCGGGTGTTCTGCGTCAGGAAAATTTCTTTCTCCCCCTCCAAAATGGCCATGTGCACCGGCTGAATATTGACCGACACGACACTGATATCGGGAGTGTCCGCAAGCAGCTGTGGTAAGCGTTGCTTGATGCGCGCTAACAACTGCTCGCTACGCAACACCAGACGCAACATATACTCGCCGTTGAACTGGCTGCGTGTCAGCAGTATGAACTTGATCTCGCCCTGGCGTTTATCGACTTGATAGGGAGGCAGACCCGCTTGCTGTATCCAGACCTGCAGGCGCAGCAGCAGAGCCTGCATAGCCACGGGATACAACGGGCAGTCACACAGACTGACTTCTTCACCTTGGTGGTTCACGATCCCCAGGATAGGCGCACTTTGCGTGCCCAACACCGCCATCTTTGCCTTATTGCGAAATTCTGTTTGCGGGCTGGCGACTGCTGGCAACCACTCTTGCGGTGGGT
>JAYUFH010000163.1:0-5473 GCA_043738765.1 Pseudomonadota bacterium
CAGTGCCATACGGGCCAATCGATGCATTTCTCCGCCATCGAACGGCAGCTCATCGGGCAGGTGTTTGAAGCGGGCGAGATCTTCGTGCGACTCCATCGCGCACCGTTTGGCCGATCCACCGTCCCGCTCGGGCTGGAGATCATCGAACCGGAACGGATCGCGGACCAATTTCAGCCCACCCCCATCGCGCCGCATGCCCGCGTACGGCTCGGCGTGGAGCTGAACAATTTTCACGCCCCCATCGCCTATTGGATTCGCAGCATTCACCCAGGGGAGCTGCGGATCAACCCGGAACAAACGGCCATCGTCGAACGTGTTCCCGCAGCTGACATCATTCATCTGCGCACCATCGACCGATGGCCCCAAACACGCGGCATCCCGTGGATGCACGCCGCCGCACGCAAGCTCAACGATATGGACGGCCTCACGGAAGCGGAAATCACCGCCGCCCGTGCCGCCGCCTGCTACATGGGATTCATCGAATCGCCTGACGGCGAAACGATGATGGGCGAGGACCAGCCGGACGGATCTCGGGAGGTCGAACTCTCTCCCGCCATGATTGAGCATCTCGCGCCAGGCGAGAAATTCAACTACGCCGCGCCCAATCGACCGAACGCACAGCTCGATCCCTTCATGCGGATGATGTTGCGCGAAGTCGCCGCGGGTACCGGCACGAGCTATGAAAGCCTGAGCCGCGACTATTCCCAAAGCAATTATTCCTCGTCCCGCCTGGCGCTGCTCGATGACCGTGATCTCTGGCGCGTCCTGCAAATGTGGTTCATCCGAGATTTCCGGATGCGGGTGCATCAGGTGTGGCTCCAGCAAGCCGTGCTGTCACGCACGGTGGAGAGCATTCCGCTTGAGCAGTACGCCATCGCGCCCAAGAAGTTTGAGCTGGCCCGGTTCAAACCACGCGGCTGGAGCTGGATCGATCCCGTCAAAGAAGTCTCCTCCTATCGTGAGGCGGTGCGCTGCGGATTCATGACCGTCTCCGATGTCATTGCGATCACCGGCCAAGGCCGAGATCTGGAGGACGTGCTGAAGGAGCGCCGCTACGAGCTGGACCGCATGGCCGACGCGAACCTCTTGTTCGATACCGACCCGGCGACCGTCGCCATCCCTCCGAAACCCACGGCGGAGAATCAACCGCAGCAAGCGCCGACCGATACGGGGGCCAACGATCCCGCCGTGAAGCACGCCGAAAAAATGCTGAAGGATCATCGGAACAAGCTGGAGGACATGAGCGATGTTTTTTAAAAGGACCATCGGTGTGTCGGCCACGATCAACGCGGAGGGAGACTACGAGTTTTCGCTGAGCAGCGAGCAGCCCGTGGAACGGTGGTTCGGAATTGAAGTGCTGGACCATAGCGCAGAATCCGTGAACCTGGAGCGCCTCGCTGACGGTCGCCATCCCTTACTCGTCAACCATGACACGGACAATCAAGTCGGCGTGATTCGTCGCGCGTGGCTCGATACCGACACGCGCAAGGTGCGCGTGGCCTCGAAGTTCTCCCGCTCAGCCAAGGCGCAGGAAATTAAGCAGGACGTGGAGGACAACATCCGCACGCTCGTGAGCGTCGGCTACATGATCGATCAGGTGACCGAAGAAAAACGGAGCGCAGACGGCAGCACCGCGACACGCCTGTTAACCGGCGAGGCGTTTGAACGGGAAATGACGCAACAGCATGGAGCGCAGTTCCATCGGCAGCTCGCCTCGTCAGATCGAGAGCAGGACGCGGCACCCGTCTACCGGATCACCCGGTGGACGCCCTTCGAAGCCAGCATCGTCTCCATCCCCGCCGATACGACGGTGGGCAAGGGACGGGCACTCGACACCCAGACGGTACATCCCATCACCGCAGTCTCACCACCGGCGCCCGTGGCCACAATCAAGGAGGACCCGATGACAGCAGAAGAAGAACGAGCCGCAGCGGACGCCGCAGATCTCGCCAAGCGGAAAAGCATTGGTGCCGTCGAAGCCGAGAAGGAACGACGCACCGCCATTCTCAACCTATGCAAGTCGAACAAGATCGATGCGCGTGTCGAAGCGCGATGGATCGAGGACGGGACGCCCTTAACCATCGTCGCGAAGGAAATCCTTGACGTGATGGAAGAGCGGGGCAAGCAGAATCCGGTCTCCGCCTCGGCGATCGGCCTCTCGGCCAAAGAAGCTGAGAAATATAGCCTGTTCCGCGTCATGCGCTCCATGTTGAACGGTGGGCGCAATGCCAAGCTCGTTGAAGAAGCCGCCTATGAACTCGACTGTTCGCAGGCGGTCGCGAAGAAGCTCGGCCGAGAACTCTCCGCCAGCGTGCTCATTCCAGGCGAAGTGCTTACGCGGCCCCTGGGTCGTGAGGCCGCATCGCGCGCCATGTCAACGCAGCCCGGTTCCAAGGGCGGCTTCGTGATCGAGATCGAGAACATGGGGTTCATCGACATCCTCCGGAACCGCTCCGTCGCCCTCAACATGGGTGCGCGGAATCTCTCCGGACTGGTCGGCAACGTCACCTTTGCACGGCAGACCGGCAAAGCGTCGGTCACATGGCAGGGTGGAGACGGCACGAGCATCACGGCCACAGATCAAGCGCTGGGCCAACTCTCCATGACCCCGAAGACCGCCATCGCCATCACCGACGTGTCGGAGCAGCTCCTACGCCAGAGCACCCCATCAGCAGAGCAGTTCGTCATGGCCGATCTTGCGGCAGACATCGCCATTGACGGGATTGACTATGTGGTCATCAACGGTTCAGGCGGCGCACAGCCGCTCGGGATCAAGAACGTCACGGGCATTTCCTCGGGGCAGGACGCCTCAGCCGCGACCTACGCCAAGATGCTCGCCTTCGTCTCCACGGCAGGCGGCTTGAACGCCATCCGTGGCAATCCTGGATTCGTCACGAACACCGCAGGCGCGGCCAAGCTCATGACGGTGCAACGGTTCACGAACACCGATACCCCAGTCTGGGCCGGAAACATGCTCGATGGCACGCTGGTGGGATTTAAGGCGATGTCGAGTGAGCAATTGGCCTCCGCCAACCTGCTCTTTGGCTCATGGGACGAGGTCATCATCGGCGATTGGGGCGTGCTGGAACTCTCCATGGACAACGGCGGCACACGGTTCAACCAGGCGCAGATCGGCATCCGCGCCCTGTGGATGGTGGACGTGTTGGTCCGCTACCCGCAGGCCTTTGTGTTGAGCACGAACCTGTCATGAGGATTCGCGCACTCCGGGGCGTCTGCATCGGGGTCGAACGGCATCTCAAGGCTGGCGACCTCGCAGACCTGGATCCGGCCATGGTCACGTATCTCATCAGTATCAAAGCGGTGGAACCGTTCATTGAGGCACCGATACCGGCCCAGGCAGTCATCGAGACGGATCAGGACTCTGCGCCTGAGAAGTCCAAGAAAAAGGAGAAATAGCGATGTTACTAAGTCAAGCCTCTGCATCGACAATCACCTCATTGATCGACGCCGTCTCTGCGGCCAATACCGCTGCCGCGACCAGCGGGTCAGCCAAGTGGCTCGATGTGCGCATCTATGACGGCGAGCTGCTCGTCATTCAGCAGATCGGGGCCGTCACCGGCTCGATCACCGGCAAATTGCAGTCGGCGACGGATGCCAACGGGACCGGCGCCGCCGACATCACCGGCGCGACGTTTACCGCCGTCAGCTCAGCCAACAACACACAGACCTACGCGCTTGACCCCAAGAAAGTGGCGGGCGGATTCCTGGGCTATGTGGGCACCATCGTCACCGGCCCAGCGCTGGTCAGCGTGTGTGCAGGCGGCAAGAAGAAATACGTCTAAGAGGACTCGATGTCTGATTCGGTCTTCATGGTCGATCAGCTCGGCGGCGAGCTGGTCACCTATACCCCCTACGGCCTGTCGCCTCGGCGATTCAAAGCGATTGTCGAGCGCAGGCCCACGCAGGTGCAGAGCACGGGGAGCCATCAGTACGCCACCAATACGATGGAGCTGTTGATTCCCATGGACGCGACGAACGGGGTGATGAGTATCAAGGAGCGTTTTGACCGGGTGAAATTCAAGAAGATCCTGAGCGATACGCAAGAGACAGAGTTTTCCGTGAACAAAATTATTAAAGAAGACGCGGGGCTGTGCGCCTTCGATGGCGGCATGTTCCGCGTGCTGGTGCAAGCATAAATGGCCACACAAGCGATCACCGTGGACACGGTGAACTTCACAGAGCTTCAGCAAGCCCTTGATGAGGCTCCGATTGAAAGTTGGCGGTTTGCGAAGAACGAGATGGGGCGGTTTGCCGGGCATGTGCGCCGGAAGACGATCCAGAGCATGACGGGCAGACCGGCGGTCAAGGGACCACGGGATGCATTCGGACGAGCCAAGGGAGAGACCAAATCCATCCAGGCGAAATCACCGACGGAGCCGCTGTATGGCGGGCAATTCAAGCGCGGGAAACATATCCAAGGGTTTGCGACCGGCGCCGACCTCGTGAGTTTGAAAGCGGTCTGCAAAATCTCGCGCATTCTCCGGGTGCATGAAGAGGGTGGCACGATCACGGCGAAGGGTGGAGGGTTTCTCTTTCTCAGCCGAAAGACCGGCACGTCCGGCTCAGGCATTATTTTCGGTCGCGTGAAATCCGTCACCATTCCGCCGCGTCTGCACTTCACGCAGATCTGGGAACAGGAAATTCCGATCGGGGCGAAGAGCGTCATGGACGGCATTGAGCGCGCCATGCATGTCGTGTTGGAGCGCCGGATGCAGGCGCTTACCTCGAACATTCTCGCGATCACGAGTCTCTAAATGGATTCCGTTCGAGAACGCATTATGAAGAACCTGCAAACCACCTTGCAAGGCATCACCATGGCGAACGGGTATGCGAACACTCTGAACGCGGTGGAGCGTGTCCTGCAACAAGGCCAGTCTAGTCAACCGCCGATGGCCTACCTCTTAGAGGCGAACGATACCGTCACCGCTGAAGCGCCGCTCGGGTTCCTGTCGCGAGAAATGCTCGTCGGGGTGGTGCTCGTGGTGCAACAGGACGAGGCCATCGACTCGCGCTCCGCCTCAGAGGTGATGAACAGCCTGATTGCCGACGTGCAGCGCGCACTCCAAGTGGATGAGCGGAGAGGCAACCTCGCCGTGCTCACGAAGGAGACCGATGTGAGCGCGGTGCAGATCATCGAGGGCATGCCTGAACTCTCAGCGACCGTGGCCTACAGCATCCATTATCGGCACAACCGACTCGATGCAACAGTGGTGGGGTAACCATGAAGATCAAATTGTCCTGCACGTACTACAACGAGAAACACGAAAAGATCGGCGAGCCAGGCGACATCCTGGATCTGCCGAAGGCGGAAGCGGACTTGCTGATCCCTGGCAGCGCCGAGCTCGTCGAACCACCGAAGAAATCTGAACGGGACTGATCTGCGCGCGTGCGCGAAAGGAGTTGAGCGATGGGACGCATTATGAGCAATCGCCAGGTTGTGGCGGCCAGGATC